>JALYLE010000188.1 GCA_030774375.1 Chloroflexota bacterium
GGGATCCTCTCCTCGGCCCATGATGAGCGCGGCCGGCGTTCGGTGGTAAGCCTGGTCAGCGGCGACCTACCCACCGAGACGGGCCGGCTGTGGCCGGCCGGTCGGCTGGACGTCGACTCCGAGGGCCTCATGCTCCTCACCAACGACGGCGAGTGGGCCAATCGCGTGCTCCACCCGCGCTACGGTGTCGAGCGCGAATACGCCGTCCTCGTCGATCCGCCCCCTGACCGAGCCACGTTGCGGCAATTACGGGGCGGCGTCGAGCTCGCAGATGGGCCGGCACGCCTGCACGCGGCGCGGATTGCTCCGCCGCCTCCCGAGGTGGAGCGCGAGCGAGGGGATCGTGGCGCCTGGCTCCGTGTGCGAGTCAGCGAGGGGCGCAAGCGCGAGGTACGACGGATCTTCGATGCAGGGGGACATCGGGTGCAGCGGTTGGTGCGGACGGCCGTCGGCCCGATCGCCCTGGGTGGCCTCCGCCAGGGCGAATGGCGAGCCCTGAGCGCGGAGGAGGCCGCTGCCGTCGCTGGCAAGCTGCCGCCGAACACTCCGGCGGCCATTGCCTCGCGCCGGCGCGTGCCCACCCGAACCCGCCCGCTGGCGGTTGCGATTGACGGGCCTTCGGGGGCGGGGAAGAGCACCGTCGGGCACGCGCTCGCCCAGCGTCTCGGCGCGAATTTTGTGGACACCGGGCTCATGTATCGGGCGCTGACGCTCGCCGCCGTCGAGGCGCGGATCGATCCAGACGACGAGGCAGCGCTGGCGAAGCTGGCGGCGACCTGCCGCATCCACGTGCGTCGGCCAGGACCGACCGAGACGGATCGGCTCGAGACGGTCCTGCTCGGCCGGCGGGATGTGACGCACGAGGTGCGCACGCCGCGCATCGACCGCATCGTTTCGGCGGTCAGCCGCCATCGCGGGGTGCGTCGGGCGATGGTGGCCGCTCAGCGGGCAACGGCGCGGGCGGGCGACACGGTGATGGTGGGGCGGGACATCGGGACGGTCGTGCTGCCGTCCGCCACGCTGAAGGTCTACCTGACCGCGACCAAGCTCGTGCGTGCTGCGCGGCGCGCGAGGGAGATGGGTCGCCCGCAGCGGGTCGAGGCCTATCTGGCCGAGATCGAGGAACGCGACGCGGCAGACTCGGGTCGCGAGGTGGCGCCACTGCGGGTGGCTCCGGGCGCGCTTGTCGTGGACACCGGCGAGCTCGACGTCGAGGCCTGCGTGGAGGTGATCGTGCAGCACCTGAAGCCCCAGAAGGGCGGGAGGCCGCGCTAGGTGCCCACCTGGTTCTACGGCATCGGATCACGTCTGACGCGCCTGTTCCTGGTGCCGTTCGGCCCCCTGCGGGTGGAGGGCCTCGAGCGCGTCCCACGCTCTGGTGCCTTCATCCTGGCGGCCAACCACACCTCGAACCTGGACCCGCTGATCGTCGGCTCGACCGTCGGCCATCTGACCGGACGGGTCGTTCATTTCATGGCCAAGGGTGAGGTCCGCCGCTGGCCGCTCATTGGCTGGCTCGCTTCACAGGCCGGTGTCTTCTTCGTCCGACGCGGTGAGGGGGACCGTGCGGCGCAACGATTCGCGTTGCAGCTGCTGGCCGCCGGCGAGCCAGTCGCCATCTTCCCGGAGGGGACCCGGAGCCGCGACGCAGCACTCGGCGAGGCGAAGAACGGCGCGGCGCTTCTCGCCATGCGGGCCGGGGTGCCGATCCTGCCGGTCGGCGTCAGCGGGGCCGAGCGCCTCTTTCCGCGCAAGGCCACATTTCCGCGACGAACGCGGGTCACCGTTCGCATTGGCGAGCTCATGGTGCTTCCCAGCCAGCAAGCAGGGCGCCTGGACCGTGATGAGCTGGCTGCCTGGACAGAGCGCGTGATGCGCGAGATCGCCGCCCTTCTGCCGCCGGCGCAGCGAGGTCGATGGGGGAGCGACGAGGACGCCTCCGGGAGCTGAACCTCGTTCACCGATAGAATCAGACCGATGACCACGGCAATTCGACCAGAGGTGCAGATCGCGGAGCGCGCCGGCTTCTGCTACGGCGTGCGGCTTGCGATCGACAAGGCGAAGCACGCGCGTGACGAGGGGAAGGAGGTCACCACCCTCGGTCAGCTGGTGCACAACCCCGGCATCAAGGCCGATCTCTCCGATCGCGGCATCCGCACCGCCGACCTCGCCGACCAGGTGGAGGGCGGCACCCTGATCATCCGCGCGCACGGCGTGCCGGCGGGGGAGCTGGAGAAGGTGCGTGGCAAGTCGACCCTCGAGGTGATCGACGCCACGTGCACCTGGGTGATCCAGTCTCAGAAGGCCGCACACGAGCTCGCCGAGGCTGGATACACCGTCTGCATCATCGGTCACGAGGACCACCCCGAGGTGAAGGGAGTCCGTTCCTACGCGGGCGAGAACCACGTCGTGGTCGACGACATGGACCGATCCACCTGGGATCGCGTCCCGCGCACGAAGAAGCTCGGGGTCCTCTCGCAGTCCACAATCCTGCCGACCAAGCTCGAGGAGTTCGCCGCCTTCTGCCTGCGGCGCTGCCACGACCTGCGAGTGGTCAACACCGTCTGCCCCGTCACCCTCACGCGCCAGGCCGATTCGGTCCGCCTGGCGGGCGAGGTTGACGCGATGGTCGTGGTCGGCGGCCGCAACAGCAGCAATACCCGCGAGCTCGCCGTGAAGTGCCGCGAGGTGTGCGACGCGGTTCTCCACATCGAGGACGCCGACGAGCTGGAGCGCGAGCACCGCGACTGGGTGCGCGACAAGGCCCGCATCGGGATCACCGGCGGCACCTCGACCCCGGAGGTCGACCTGGAGGCGGTTCGCGACCGGATCTACGCCCTTGCTGCCTGACCGTTGCAGCTGCTGAGGCGCCGACTTGCCTCAAACGTGCATGCACGGACCGTTAGAGAGGTGCGGCAAGGCGTTTGCGCATGTCAGCGCGGTTCCCACGCTGGGAGGCGGCCGCGCGAGATCGCCGGGTGGCGCCATCTCTCCCTCTAACGGTCCGCAGGTGCACATCTGAGCAGGAATCGGGGCGGCGGCGACGGATAACGGTTCGCCGGTGAAAATCTGAGAAGAGCGACGACCGATGCCGGCGCGGGCGAGGCGCAGCCCAGCCTAGGGAATTTCGCCGCCCGCCGGCTGACGCTCCATCTCGCCCAGGTCCCTGATCAATCGAGCGAGGCGGCGCCGCAGATACGGGTACCCGAGCAGATTTCGAGCGATGTCGAAGTTGTGTCGGGCAATCGCAGCGCGCCGTCGCGGATTGGCGAGCATGTTCCGCACGTCGCTGACGGTCTGGTTGGTGATCGCGCCGTCGATCTCGATGAAGCGCAGGCCGAGCGGCCGAATGTCCGACATGAACACGGGATAGCGATTGACCACCACCGGCACGCCGTAGAAGACGGCCTCGACCAGGGCATTGCCAAACCCCTCGTAGGAGCTCGGGTAGGTGATGAGGTCGGCCGCCTGGTAGGCGTCGTTCAGCGAATGCGCTGGCGCCACCGGCTTACCCTCGTGGTTCGGCGCGAATCGGTCGGCGGCATAGCGCAGGCCGACACCCAACGACTCGGCGAGCTTCTCGAGCCCTACGAGGTAGTCGAGGCCTTCGTCGCCGGCGGGGCTGGTGATGAGGAGGACTGCATCGGGCTGGTCGAGTCGAGAGACGAGCTCGATTGCGAGCTCGATTCCCTTGCGCGGCACCACGCGCGTGGGCTGGACGACGAGCAGCCCGCCGTCCTTCATGCCGAGCTCGCGACGCAGCTGAGCGCGGACCCTGGGGTTGCGGCGAGGCCGCGGCCTGCCGAAGTCGAACACATTGGGGATGACCATCGACCGGAGGTTCCGGTGCTGCTTGAGTCCTGCCGCCCCCAGCGAGCTGATGCTGACGTGACGCACGTTGGGCAGATCGGGTGGGAATGCCGCCTCCAGCAGGTCGGGAACGACGCATGCCGCGAACCGCTCCCGCTCCCACCAGTAGTCGTGGTTATGACCGATCGCCGGGACTCCGGTCAGCTCGACGAGCCGGCGCAACGCGACGCCGAGGGGCAGCTGCATTGGGACCGCCCAGGCGTTCTCGACGATCAGGAGGTCTACGCGCTGCGAGGTGACCCATTCGTCGAGCACCGGAACGAGCTGATTCGCCAGCCGATCGACCTCGTGCCTCACGGCTTCGGGGTCGCTCTCTGGATCAAAGGCGGCGGCCGTGACCCTCGCCGCCGGGGGATAGGCGAAATGCATCGCCGGGACGAGCCGCGCGTCAGGGCGCAGGGCATCAACCTCGCCGCCACACACGCGCACGTTGTGCCCCATGCGCTCCAGGTTCGCCTCCCACTTGGCGGATTCGAAGGTGACGCCGTCGACGCCGGCCAGGCGGGTCGCCACGATCCCGATGCGCATGGCCGTCATCCTATCGGCTGCGCCTGGCCCGCGGCCGGTACACTCGGCCTATGCCCTCCCTCCCCGTGGTCGCCATCGTCGGGCGCCCGAACGTGGGCAAGTCCACCCTCTTCAATCGCCTCGCCGGTGAACGCATCGCGATCGTCGAAGACATCCCTGGGACGACCCGCGATCGCGTATACGCCATCGGCGAGTGGATCGGCCGGCAGTTCACGGTGGTCGATACCGGAGGCCTGGAGCTGGAGCCTGGGACCGATATCGAGGCGCGGGTCCAGGACCAGGCCCGTGTGGCGATGACCGAAGCCGACGTGATCCTGTTCGTCGTGGATGCGCACGCCGGCATCGCGCCACTTGATCACGAGGTCGCCGACCGCCTGCGTCGCGCCGCGAAACCGGTGATCCTCGTCGTCAACAAGGCGGATAACGTGCGGCGCGAGCAGGAAGGCGCCGAGTTCTACGCCCTCGGCTTCGATACGACCATCACGGTCAGTGCGCAGCACGGACGGAGCACCGGCGACCTCGCCGACCTGATCGTCGAAGCATTGCCCACGCAGGAGCCCGCGGCGAACGAGACGACGCCATCGGACTCCGAGGAGCTGACCGAAGAAGAGCTCGCGGAGCTGGCTGAAACGGAGATGGGTCCCCCCCGCGTGGCGATCGTCGGTCGCCCGAACACGGGCAAGTCCACCTTCGTGAACCGGGTCCTGGGGGAGGACCGGATGATTGTCTCGGAGACGCCGGGCACCACCCGCGACCCGGTCGACACCGTGGTGAGCCTGGATGGTGAACCGATGATCCTGATCGACACTGCGGGAATCCGGCGACGCGGCGCCATCGAGCAGGGGATCGAACGCTACTCGGTCCTGCGCGCGATGAAGGCGATCGACCGTGCCGATGTCGCCGTGGTGATGACCGATGCCGTCGAGGGCTACACCGCGCAGGACGCCCACGTTGTGGGCCACGTCCTCGAGGCCGGCAAGGGCCTGGTGCTGGTGTTGAACAAGTGGGACGCGGTCGCGAAGGACGAGAAGACAGCCGACGACCTGCTGCACACCCTCCGCAGGGATGCGCCCTACCTGTCATGGGCGGATATCGTCTTCGCCAGCGCCAAAACCGGCGCCCGGATCGACCGCGTGCTGGGCGAGGCACGTCGCGTCGCGGAGGAGCGGTTCCGGCGTATCCCGACCGGGGAGCTGAACCGGGTCATCACTGATGCCGTGCGCCAGCATCCGCCCAGCCACGTCCGCAATCGACTTCCCAAGGTCTTTTACGCGACGCAGGTCAGTGTCGCGCCGCCGACCTTCGTGATCTTCGTGAACGACCCGGAGCTGATCCACTTCTCATATCGCCGGTACATTGAAAATCGGATCCGCGACGCGTACGGGTTCCTGGGGACTCCGATCCGGCTCATCCTCCGCCAGCGCGAGAGCGAGGAGGCGTCCCGAAGAGCGTCGCGCCCTCGTCGCGCGACGGGTCCTCGCAACGCGACAGCCGCGCGTCGCCGGCGCTAGATGGCCCGACGTCACCGGCACGAGTGACCACGCGCGCTATCCTGCCGCGGTGAGCGACCAGGTCGCGGTGATCGGTGCGGGCGCCTGGGGCACGACCCTGGCAATCCGCCTAGCGCAGGCTGAACGCCCGGTCACCATCTGGGCTCATACACCGGCCGCCAACGACGAGCTGGCCAGTCACCGCGAGAATGCGCGCTACCTACCCGGGATTACCTTCCCGCCCAACGTCCGCGTCGCGACGGACGAATCCTTCCTGGCCGAACCCCACCGCTTCTACGTGCTGGCGGTGCCATCCGCGCATGTGCGCGAGACGCTGCGCCACCTGGCTCGGCACCTGTTCGCCGACGCGCCGATCCTCTCGGTCGTGAAGGGGATCGAGGAAGGGACGCACCTACGCGTCAGCGAGGTGATCGGACAGGAGCTGCCTGACCGGCGGGTGGCCGTCCTCTCCGGGCCCAACCTGGCGCGCGAGATCGCCGCCGGCAAGCCCGCCGGATCGGTTATTGCCTCGAACGATGTCGCCTTGGCAACAGAACTGGCAGGCGTCCTCTCTTCAGACCGATTCCGGGTCTACACCAACCCGGACGTCATCGGCGTGGAGCTGTGCGGGGCGCTCAAGAACGTCGTCGCCCTGGCGGCGGGGATGGTTGACGGCCTGAGGCTCGGCGATAGTGCCAAGGCAGGCGTCATGACTCGAGGCCTGGCCGAGATGACGCGTCTGGGCGTCGCTGCGGGAGCGCATCCGGGCACCTTCGCTGGGCTGGCTGGCGTGGGTGACCTGGTCGCGACATGCACGAGTCCGCTCTCGCGGAACCGGCGAGCCGGCGAGCTGCTCGCCGACGGCACACCCTGGGAGGCGGTCGCTCCCCAGCTGTCCGGGGTGGCCGAGGGCGTCTCCACGGTAAGCGGAGCGCTGGAACTCGCCGCGGAACACTCGGTCGAGCTGCCGATCGCTGAGCAGGTGAACGCCGTGATTCGCCTCGGACGGTCGCCACTGCAGGCCGTCGCCGAGCTGATGGGTCGAGAGATCAAGGACGAGCTGGCTGGACTCGACGCCCGTCGGTGAGGGGGGAACCGCTGAACGCACACCGGGCACGGGCCACGGTGGGCGGGCTCGCGGCGGTCGTCGCCCTACTCGTTGCATCCGCCCTGCTTGGGGGAGCTGCCGTGATACCGGCCCTCGAGCCGGCTTCACCGCCCGGGGTCAACGGGCAGATTGTCGACATCGCCGCGGTCGGCGGGGTGACCTGCAGCCCTGACGAGCTGGCGAGCGCCAGCCTTCCGTGCCTGGGACGCGCAATGCCCGCCCTCATGGCGGGAGCAAGCGCGGTCTTCATCCTGGGCGACGCCGGGGGCGGTCCACCGCTGGACGATCCAGCCTGGGGCCGATACCTCGGCCACACTTACGCGGTGCCCGGGACCTTCCGCGGCGAGGCCCAGGCCCGCGCGTATGTGGCCGCCTACGGTGCGCGCGGCGGACAGCCGGGAATCGGCTATTACGTCGTGCGCATCGGGCAATGGACCGTGTATGGGCTCAACAGCAACTGCGTTCAGGTCGGCGGCTGCGAGCGATCGAGCGCGCAGGGCCGCTGGCTTGCCGCCCGCTTGCGGACCGATGCGGGGTGCAGCCTCGCGATCATCGACCGTCCCTGGCGGACTGCGGTTCAGGCGCTTGGCTCATCGCGCGTTGCTGACCTGTACGCCATGCTCCGCGAGGCTGGCGTTGAGCTGGTGCTCGCTGGCCACGCCCCGTACTACGAGCGCTTCGCGCCGC
>JALYLE010000189.1 GCA_030774375.1 Chloroflexota bacterium
GGAATGTGGCGATCGCGTCCCGATCAGTGACGGAACGCGCATGAGCCTGGACTGGAGCGACCGCCATCGGTCTGGCCTGTCGCTAGTACGTGAGCAGCGTGTTGATCGTGAACTCGCCGAGCGCCGCCCTGCCTTTCAGGGCCGTCAGCTCGACCATGAAGGTGAGGCCTGCGATCTCACCACCGAGCCGGCGGACAAGCTCGATGGTGCCCTGCACCGTCCCGCCCGTGGCGAGCAGGTCGTCGACGATCAACACTCGCTGCCCCGGCTGGATGGCGTCGCGGTGGATCTCCAGCGTGGCGGTCCCGTACTCGAGGTCGTACTCGACCTCGATCGTCTCGGCGGGCAGCTTGCCCAGCTTGCGGACCGGTACGAAACCAGCGCCCAGCTTGTAGGCGAGCGGGGCGGCAAAGATGAAGCCACGCGACTCCATTCCGACCACCAGGTCGATGCGGGCATCCTTGACCTGGTCGGCCATCCGGTCGATCACGTCCCGGAAGGCCTCGGCCTCCTTCAGGAGTGTGGTGATGTCGTAGAACAGGATTCCCGGCTTCGGGAAGTCGGGGACCTCGCGGATCTTGGCGCGCAGGTCGTCGACGGAGCGGACGGTCACGGCTGGCGGGCACTCCGGTGTGGGCTTATTACGGTGAAGCCGGCTCGCGCGAGCCAATAACTGCGTCGAGCCGATGACGGCGAGCCGATTGCGGCGCCGGCTGAGTCTAAACCGATGGCAACAGCGCGGCAATCTTCCGCAGGCTGCGGGCTGCAGGCTGCAGGCTGCGGGCTTCTCAGATTTGCACACGCTGACCGTTAAGTGCGGCAGGCGAACATTTCTGTCTCAGACTTTCACCCGCGGACCGTTAGAGGCTGCGATCGCGGTTCCGAGGCGCAAAATTGAAGTTGCCTGAGCGTGGATCGCGGCGCCAAGGCCGGGGGCTAGGCGCCGTTTCCTTCCTAAGGGTCTGGTGGTGCAAATCTGAGACGTGGGCCGCCGATCCGGACCGAAACCTGGCCAAATCCTCACGTGATGATCGTTACGAAACCAAATCGGCTCCAAGCGAGATTGCTAAGCCGATCTTTCCACAGCTTTTCCGTAGATTTCTGGGCAGGTAGCCCTGCTCACAGGGCCCTTTGCGTCGCCTAACGCTCACCTGGTGGCTGTTTGGCAGGAAGACCTGCGCGTGGCGGCGATCGTAAGCTTCGTGAGGCCGCCTGCCTCATCCCTCCGCCGCGAGACGCCTGACGACCGTCTGCAGCACTCCGCCGTTCGCGTAGTAGCGGACGTCGATCTCGCCATCGACACGCGCGATGGCGCCGAACTGCAGCTCGCTGCCGTCCTCGCTCCGGGCGGTGACCGGCAACTCCTGATGCGGCCGCAGACCCGCCGCGATGCCGTTGATGGTGAACGTCTCGTGCCCGGTCAGGCCCAGCGATGCCGCGCTCTGACCGGGCAGGAACTGCAGCGGCAGAACGCCCATGCCGACCAGGTTCGACCGATGAATCCGTTCATAGCTCTCGGCGATCACGGCGCGAACACCCTGGAGATACGGGCCCTTCGCCGCCCAATCGCGGCTGCTTCCTGCCCCGTACTCTCTACCGGCAAGCACCACCAGCGGCGTCCCCTCCGACGTGTACCGTTCGGCCGCGGCGAAGATGGTCATTCGCTCGCCGGACGGCAAGTGCACCGTCACGTTGCCCTCCTGGTCGGGGACGAGAAGGTTCCGCAGGCGAATGTTGGCGAAGGTGCCGCGCACCATCACCTCGTGATGGCCGCGGCGGGCGCCGTAGCTGTTGAAGTCGCGCGGCTCGACGCCGCGCTCCATCAGCCACTCCCCCGCCGGCGAGGTTCGCGCGATGCTGCCGGCCGGCGAGATGTGGTCGGTGGTCACGCTGTCGCCGAGCATCACGAGGACACGCGCGTCCTCGATATCGGTCCGCGGCGCCGGCTCGGCTGAAAGCCCGTCGAAGAAGGGCGGTCGCGCCACGTAGGTGCTCTTCTCGTCCCATGCATACCGATCGCCGGGCGGAACGGGGAGCGCGGCCCAGCGCTCGTCACCGTCGAAGACCGATGCGTAGTTGCGAGTGAAGACCTCGGAGCGGACGCGCTCCACCACGATGTCAGCGACCTCCTTGGGCGAGGGCCACAGATCGGCGAGGTAGACGGGTCGGCCGTCGGCGCCGGTCCCGAGGGGCTGGGTGCTCAGGTCCACGTCGATCCGGCCGGCGAGCGCAAACGCCACGACCAGCGGCGGAGAGGCGAGATAGCTGGCCCGAGCGAGTGGATGGATACGGCCCTCGAAGTTCCGGTTTCCGGAGAGCACCGCGACGCCTACCAGGTCATTCGCCTCGATCGCCGCGGCAATTGGCTCGGCGAGCGGGCCCGAGTTGCCGATGCAGGTCGTGCAGCCGTAGCCAACCAGATCGAATCCCAGGGCTTCGAGGGGTTCCATGAGGCCCGCGGCGCCGAGGTAATCGGTCACGGCTCGCGAGCCGGGGGCGAGCGAGGTCTTCACCCAGGGCGGCGTCTGTAATCCGAGTTCGACCGCCTTGCGGGCGACCAGCCCGGCAGCGACCATCACGCTCGGGTTCGAAGTGTTCGTGCAGCTCGTGATGGCCGCGATCACCACCGACCCGGACCGCAGCTGGAAGGTCTCGCCATCCATCTCCACGTCGACGGGTTGGTAGTCGAGCTCGCGAACGGGACCCGATACTGGCGGCATGCTCGGTTCGCCACTCCGCGCCCCGGGGAGCGAGGGCGCGTAGCTCGGGGGATCAGATGCCGGGAATGACTCCTCGCTCGCTTCCATCACCGAATCGCGGACGGGAACCAGCCCGTTCACGAAAGCGCTGCGGAAATTGTCGCGCAGCTCCTTGAGGGGGACGCGATCCTGCGGTCGCTTGGGTCCGGCGAGCGAAGGCTCGATCGACCCGAGCTCGAGGCCGAGCGCCTCCGAGAAGGCGGGATCGGGCGACGCATCGGTACGGAAGAGGCTTTGTTCCTTGGCGTAGGCCTCGACCCGGTCGATGACCTCATCCGGGCGGCCGGTCATGCGCAGGTACCGCAGGGTCTCGTCATCGATCGGGAAGAGGGTCGCGGTCGCCCCGAACTCGGGCGACATGTTCGAGATCGTCGCTCGGTCCGCAACGGAGAGACGCGACAGGCCAGGGCCGTAGAACTCGACGAATTTGCCGACCACACCATGGCGGCGGAGCATCTCCGTGACGGTCAGCACCAGGTCCGTGGCGGTCGACCCGGAGGGCAGCTCGCCCTCGAGCCGGAAGCCAATGACCACGGGCATCGGCTGGTAGAGGGGCTGACCGAGCAGTGCGGCCTCGGCCTCGATGCCACCGACGCCCCACCCGACCACGCCGAGCCCATTGATCATGGTTGTGTGGCTGTCGGTCCCGATCAGGGTGTCGGGAAAAGCTGTCGGCGCCTCGTCGGAGCCGGCGGACCCGCCGCCATCGGTCTGGCGCGCCGTCACCACGTCGGCGAGGAACTCGAGATTCACCTGGTGCACGATCCCGGTCCCGGGAGGAACCACCCGGAAGTTGCGGAAGGCTTGCTGCGCCCAGCGGAGCAGGGCGTACCGCTCGCCGTTGCGCTCGTATTCACGCTCGACGTTGATCAAGAACGCGGCGTCGGTGCCGTACTGATCCACCTGCACCGAGTGGTCGATCACAAGGTCGGCTGGCACCAGCGGGTTGATGCGGGCCGGATCCCCGCCAAGTTCGGC
>JALYLE010000190.1 GCA_030774375.1 Chloroflexota bacterium
CTCAACGACACCGTGCGCGTCAACCCCAACGAGGTCGTCGAGCTGGCGGTGCGCTTCGAGACCTTCAGCGGCCGCTACATGTACCACTGCCACATCCTCGAGCACGAGGACCGCGACATGATGCGCCCTATCGTCGTCATGCCCGCAGAACTGATGCCCTTCATGAGTTGACCGCGCCCGCGAGCCGGCGGCGCGGAGACCTGCTCTCGCGATGCCGCGGGCGTCCGGCTCCAGCCCTTGGCGCCCCTTGTTTGCGCGGGATGCAAGACGTCAGCACGGAACGGCCAGACGCCCGAGAGGAATAGTCGGGATGCCCGCTACCTCGGGCGCCCGCTGGTCGTCCAGGGCGGGCGTGTGCGAACTCTCCGTGGAGACCGCCTCCTTATCCTCCAGGGCGGGAATCACCGCTCATCTGCTGAGCCCCAGGCCTCGAACAACGTGGCTCGATCCCTTTTGGCAATACTGCACCGGCGCATGTCGGAGCAGAACGTCGCAGTCGTACGCCGATGGATCGAGCTCTTCAACGAGCGCGACGACGCTGGCGAGTTCCTCTCGTTGCTCGACCCCGAGGTTGAGTTGCAAACCCCGGGCGGCCCCCGGCTGCACGGCCACGCTGAAGCCCGGGATTGGTTCGCGGCGGGATATGAGAACGTGCAGCCGCGGATCATCCCGGATCGCTTCGTCGCAGAGGGGGACGTTGTCGTCGGGCTCGGGAGAACCGAGGTGCGCTGGATCGAGTCGGGCGAGATCGCTCACCAGTCCGAGAGCGCGGGAGCGTTTTGGCTTCGCGACGGGAAGATCATCACGTGGCGGCCGTTTGAAAGCCATGCCGCTGCCCTAAATGAGGCCGGGCTGGCCGAGTAGCGGTTCAAGCGTGCTCGTGCGCGAGGCTCCGAGCGTGCCCTCGCGCGCGAGTCCTCCTTTGCTCCTGGCGCCGTATCTGCCGCCAGGTCGACGGCGAGCCCCGGTTAGCGCGGCAGGCAGGGAAGCGCCGGGGACCACGCCGTGATCGACATCATTACGCCAGCACCGAAACCCGGCCGTGCCGAGGAGCGGGGCCGACCCAAATGTGGCCAGTTGTCCTCTGCTTCGGACCCGAAAGCTTGGCCGGCTTCAGCTATTAGGTCGTTCAGAGCGGCAACAGCGGCACCCGCATCTGTGAAGGGCCGCGTGAAGCCCTCGTGCCGACGAGCACTTCCAGGGCATTGACTGGCTAAGACCCGTAGCGACGGATCGTCATCGACCCCGCCGCCGAATGCTTCAACAGCTCTCAACGAGCTCGAAGGAAGCGACCGCGGGGATTGCTGCAGGAGAGGGAGCGTCCACCGGACCTCACTTCACCAGGCGAGCGTGCCGACGGGCCCCTTGAACGGCCCCACGAGGTCGTCTGTTATCCACCCGCCGTAGAAGTCGCTCTGCTGGGCCTGAACGCGCTCGTCATCTAGCCAGGCAGCGTCCACGCGTCCGGGGTAGAAGGCGACGTGACCACGCAGCGCCTCGTACCCGGGCGAGGGATCCGGGTAGGTCCAGGCGACTGCCTTGAATCGCCGGCCGTCAATGGCCACGTCCAAGTAGTGCGCCACGCCCTTGAATTCGCACCACGTCGAGCGAGCGTGACTTTCGGCCAGGAGCTCCTCGTGCACGTCGGTGGGTGGGATGTAGATCGTTGGCGGGTGACTGGTCTCGAGCACGCGCAGCGCGCGGATCGAGTCGGCCAGTACCTCGCCGGCTAGCTCGACCCGCACGCGACGCTCGCAGGGCTCGACGGCTGGCGGGCGTGGGTAATCCCAGACTCGCTCCATCGTCAGCTCGAGCCGTCCGGCGTGTCGCTGGCTGCCAACGCCGCCGGTTGTTCGGAGTAGCGCTCGTCGGTGCGCAGCACGGAGTCGGCTTCAGCTCGCCGGTACCGCGTCTCCTCGTTGCGGCGAGGGCGCCTGGCCACCCGCCCACCGAGAATAAGCCACACGACGATGATCCCGATGCGGGCGGGACGCGGGGCGAAGACGTGTTCGGGGACTTTCATGTGGGCGCAAGCTCGGGGTCTTCTGCGACGGCGCGTCGGAGCGCTTGGTCGAAGCTCATTGGCTCGATGTCGAACAGCGCCAGTCCGGAGCGGTCGGTGACGACCGTCGGCACGGCGAGTCCTTCGATCAATGGTCTTGCCACGCCGGCGTCGACCGGTGTGACGAGCCCGATCCACAGTGATGAGAGCCACGGGGTGATCAACGGCACCGGGATCCGCGGCCGGCGGCGGAATCCGAGGACTTCCGCCATCCGGTCGAGCATCTCGCCGTAGGTGAGCACGTCGGGGCCGCCGATCTGGATCTCCCGGCCCGCTGACGCTTCGACCGTCAGTGCCTCGACCAGATAGCTCAGCGTGTCGTCGATCGCGATTGGCTGGGTCGCGTTCTTCAGCCACGCTGGCGCGATCATCGCGGGCAGGCGCTGCACGAGGTAGCGCAGCGTGCGGTAGGACTCGCTCTGCGGCCCGACCACCATCCCGGCCCGGAAGTAGGACAGCGCGGGGCCGTGCTCCCGGAGCGCGAGCGCGGTCTCGTGCCGGCTGCGTAGGTGCTGGGACTGCGGCCGGTCACCGAGGCCGCCGAGGTAGATAACGCGCTCAATCCCCTCCGCGCTTGCCATGCGGGCAAAGGCCGTGGCGGCGGCGCGCTCGCTGGCGGCGAAGTCCTTGGGGCCGCCTCGACCCATCGAGTGGATCAGGTAATACGCCACGTCCACCCCGTGGCCTGCGTCGCGCAGCGTTTCCGGGCGCAGCACGTCTCCCTCGTGCAGATCGAAGCCGGCGCGCTCGAGCTCGCGGGCGCGGGTCCCGCCGCGGTCGCGTACCAGGCAGCGCACCTCCCGTGCCGAGCTTGCCAGCCGGGCGGCGAGGCGAGCGCCGATGAACCCGGTCGCGCCGGTCACGAGCACGCGTGCGCTCATGCCGCGGTCGCGCCGGACGACGGCGTCGGCGCGAGCGCAGCGGCGAGCCGCGCGGCCTTGTGCTTCTCGAAGCCGCCGACTTCGCTGGCAAGTACCCGGCCGGAGCGCTCGACGATCAGCACCGCGATCGTGTCAGTCCCGGCAAGCCCGAGGTTGTCAGCGACCTTCCGGACGTCGGTATAGACGGTGATCGTGCGGGCACGGGCGGCGGCGTCCGGGATCCCCCGCGTCATGCCACCGTCGATGAACCACCGCGCCGGACCGTACACGGATGACAGCACCGGCAACTCGTACACCGCGACGTCCGAGCGCCGCTGCTCAAGGTCGATCAGCCACGGCAGCCACTGATCGACAACGCGTTGCTGCTCGCGGCGGAAGGCAATGACGAGGATGTTGTGCTGATTGGCGAGATCGCCCGGCAGCTCGTACTCCTTGCCGTCGAGAGCGCGACCGGACAGTGGGCTCAGCGTCTGCGGCGGCGAGGGAGCGAGCGTTCGCCTGAGACCAGCGAGAGCGCGATCGCCGACACGGTTGAACGCGAGCGCCAGGACCGGATCAGCGATCCGGAGCACGCCTTTCAGCGCAAGGTCGGCGTCGTAGGTGACTCGTGTGCCCTCCGCGGTCGGATCGAACGTGATGGTGTCCCGCGAGACCACGGTGGCGTTCTCGCCGAGGAAGGTAACCGCATGCGGCGGGTCGTACTCGACGATCCGATAGGTGAGCTCGTTCTTGCGGCCGAGGAACTCGGCGACCAGCCGAAACTCGGTTCCCTCGCCCACCGCTTGACCGTTCAGACGCTTGGCCTCGACCACGCCCGGATCCCATTCCCTGGTTGTCGAGAAATCGCTGAGGTAGGCAAATACGTCCTCGCGGGGTTGCGGGATGTGGATCGATGCTCGGTAGTGGGCCATCAAGATTCTCCTTCTGGAATGGAAGTCGACGCGGTCGGAACGGGCGCGTCGTGCCAACCGCTGAGCCGTACGCACTCGGCCAGGAGCCGCTCGCGCTCCTGTGGCGTCTCCCGTGTACATCGCAGCCGGTGCGTGGGACGCGGTCGGCGGTCGTGCCAGAACAGGCCGGAGCTGCGGCCCGGTTCGGCGGCGGAGCCGAGCCAGACGATCGTGTCGGCGCCCTGCGCGGGCGTTCTGAGCAGCGGTCGGGTCACCTTGTAGAAGCGAGGTAGCGAGGATCGGAGGCTGGGGGTGTCCGACCACCCTGGGTGCATCGAGTGGACCGCGACCCCGGTGCCGGCCAACTGCTCTGCCCAGAGTTCGGTGAGGATCACCTCCGCGCGCTTGGTGCGCGCGTACGCCTTCGGCCCGTCGAACCGTCCGTGCTCGCTTTGCAGGTCATCAACCCTGAGCTTCTGCGTGTACATGCCACCAGAGGTCACGTTGATGATCCGCGCCGGGGCGCTTTCCTCAAGCAGTGGGATCAGCAGGTTCGTCAGCAGGAACGGGCCGATGACATTGGTCGCGAGCGTGAGCTCGATCCCATCGTCCGAAACACCGCGCGCTTCGGTCATCACCCCGGCGTTGTTGACCAGCACATCGAGGCGCGGAACCTGATCTCGAAAGCGTCCCGCGAACTGCCGGACCGACTCGAGCTCGCTGAGATCGCAGACCCCCACGTGCACGTCGCCGTTACCGGACCGCTCGACGATCCGCATGCGCGCCTCTTCGCCGCGTTCAGGGCGGCGGACGACGAGCCAGACCGTGGCGCCCAGACGTGCAAAGCCCTCCGCGGCAGCCAGACCAAGCCCCGAGCTCGCGCCGGTGACCAGCACCACCTTGCCATCCATCCGCTGGAGTTCAGACGCGCTCCACCCCCGGCTGCGGACCCGGTAGCCGATGTTCGTATAGCCGGCAATCACCGTGCGGTCGAGCACCTCGTCGAGCAGCGAAGTGATCATGCGCTAAGCGAAGGTTCGGGCTGCTGGCTGTGGCCAGAGCCTGCCCGGTACGTGCGTGAGGTGATCCGGGCCCGGGGCTTGGTTAGCAGCAGCTGGACGTCGCAGATCCGCCGCTCCGCGAACCCGGCTTCACAGTAGGCAAGGTAGAGCGTCCAGAGCCGGCGGAAGCGCTCGTCGTAGCCGCGCTCCACGAGCGCGTCGGCGTGGGCGGTGAAGTTCTTGCGCCAGCGCCGCAGCGTCTCGACGTAGTGCGCCGTCAGATCCTCGAGCCCCACCGCCTGCATGTCGGTTCGCCGGGCCACGTTGCGCGCGATCACCTCAAGCGAGGGCAGACATCCGCCCGGGAAGATGTGGGTGTTGATGAACGACTTCGATGCCTTCTCGACCTCGTAGGCGCGGTCGTCGATCGTGATCGCCTGCAGCAGCATCGCGCCGTCGGCAGCCAGCAGCTCGGAGCACTTGGCGAAGAAGGTGCCGAAGTGCCGCCATCCGATCGCCTCGATCATCTCGATCGAGACGAGCTTGTCGTAGCGGCCACGCAGCTCGCGGTAGTCCTCCATCAGCACCGTGACCCTGTCGCTCAGTCCCGCGCTGTGGACCTGCTCGACGGCGTAATCGTGCTGCTCGCGCGAGATCGTGGTGGTGGTCACGTGGCAGCCGCGGGTCGCTGCGGCATGAAGCGCGAACGCACCCCAGCCCGTTCCGATCTCGAGCACGCGATCCCCTGGACCGAGGTCGAGCTGCTCACAGACACGCTCGAGCTTCGCGACCTGCGCCTGCTCGAGCGTCATCCCCTCTCGCTCGAAGACTGCACACGAGTAGCTCATCGTCGGATCGAGCATTCGCGAAAACAGCTCGTTGCCGAGGTCGTAGTGCGCGGCGATGTCGCGCCGGCGCCGGCGCTTGGTGCTGCGGCGCAAAAGCGCTGCGGCGCGCTGCAGCGGCCACCGCACCGGCGCGAGCCACGCACGCAGCCGGTCGAGGCCGGCGGCGTTGCGCGCGGCAAGTCTGATCAAAGCGATCAAATCGGGCGAGTCCCAGAGGCCTTGGGCAAAGGCCTCGGCCACCCCGCGGCTGCCGCGCAGCAGCTTCGGCCACGTCCGCGGGGAGTCGATCCAGATGGTCGCGGCGGGCGCCCCGGAGCCGTAGACGCGCCGCTCGTCGCCCTCCACGACGAGCAGGCTGCCGACCGTGATCCGCCGCAGCAGGATCGACACCAGCCGGCGAGCGAGCGAGGTGCTCATGCCCGTCCCGCCTGCGGATTGGGGTGGACTGGCACCCCCGCGAGCTTCAGCCCCACCGCATGCGCATAGATCAGCGCCAGCACCCGCATCGTCGCGAGCGGGTACCGGACGTTGATCCCCGCGATCGACGCCCGCGTCAGCTCACGGCGGCGCAGCGCCAGCGTCGCGTCGAACACGGTGACGCCCGCGCGGCACGAGGAGATGTGCACCGACAGCGTCTGGGCGGGCGTAGCCGCACGGGCCTCGTAGCGATGATCCATGCCCATGAACGGCGATACGTGCAGCGCCTTGTCGAACCGACACGCGAGCACCGCAGAGTCACGCTGCTTGCCATCGATCACGTAGGCGTGCCGCTCCCCCCAAGGAGTGTTCGTCACCTCCGCGACGAGCGCTTGCACGCGCTCGCCGCCCGGCCCGAAGCAGTAGTAGAAGCTGACGGGGTTAAAGCAGTGCCCGAACGAGCGCAGCTGCGTCAGCAGCCGGATCGGGCCCTCGGGCCGCGCACCGGTCTGGTCCTGCACGACATCGAGCACAGCGCGGTGCAGCGGCACAGCGGGATCGCCCAAGTAATCGCGGCGACGAAAGCGGACCAGCCCCGGGCGCCGGGCGACCAGTCGGCCGTCAAGCAGCCCCGGGAGCTCGTCCAGGTCGAGGTAGGCCAGCGCCAGTCGACGGCTGAACTCGCGCCGGGGGTCGAAGCGCCGGTGGCGAATCGTGCCCTCGTAGATGCAGCTCGCGCTCACAGCCGCGCCCCGAAGCGCTCGCCCACCCGCAGCGCGCTGCGAACGCCGTCCTCATGGAACCCCCATCCCCAGTACGCGCCGCAGAAGTGCGTCCGGTTGCGCCCGTCGATCTCACCCACTCGCGCCTGCGCCTTGACCCCCGCGGCCGTGTACACCGGGTGCGCGTAGGGGATCGTGCGGATCACATGAGCCGGGTCGATCGCCTCGGTGCGGTTGAGCGTCACGCAGAACTCGCGCTCGGCGCGCAGCGACTGAAGGCGGTTCATGTGGTAGGTGACGGTGGTAGCGGGCTTCGGTTCGGGCAGCAGGTGGTAGTTCCAGCTCGCCCACGCGCGCCGGCGCTGGGGCAACAGCCGAACGTCGGTGTGGAGCACCGCCTCGTTGGGCTGATACGGGATCGCGCCGAGGATCTCGTGCTCACGATCGCCGGCATCGGCAAGCAGCGCCAGCGCCTGGTCGGAATGGGTCGCCAGGACCACCTCGTCGAAGCGCTCTGCCTCGCCACCACGCGGCTTGACCAGCACATGATCAGGGTGACGCGTGACGGCATCGACCGGCGTGCGCAGCCGCAGCCGCTCGCCGAACGCTCGCGTCAACGCCTCCACGTACCGAGCCGATCCCCCCCGGACCACCCGCCAGCGAGGCCGACCGCGGAACGACAGCATCCCGTGATTGTCGAAGAACTCGGCCAGGAAACGCGCGGGAAAGCTCCACATCTGGCGCGGATCGGCCGACCACACCGCCGACGCCTGAGGCACGATCAACCGCTCGATGAACGCCCGCGAGAAACGATGACGCTCCAGCCACTCTCCAAGCGAGACGTCCTCGGCACGATCGCCAAGCAGCTCTCGAGCAGCGGCGTTGAACCGAGCGAGATCAGCGACCATGCGATGAAACCACGGGCTCAGCAGGTGCGCGCGATTGGCGAACAGACCACTCGGAGACGCGCTGCTGTACTCGAAGTCCCCCATCCCGTCGCTGACGCTGAAACCCATCGTCGACCGCTGCGAGCCGACCCCCAGCCGCTCAAGCAGCCGCTCGAAGTTCGGATAGTTGCGGTCATTGAAGACGATGAACCCGGTGTCGACCTGATGCGTCTCATTCGGCGTGTCGACGCGGACCGTATTCGTGTGCCCGCCGGCATAGGCATTCGCCTCGAACACAGTGACGTCATGCGCCCGGTGCAGCAGATGGGCCACCACCAAGCCGGAGACCCCGGCACCAACCACAGCAACTCTCATCTCAACGACCAACCCCGATCGAACCGCACCCACGGCTGAGATACGCCGGCACCCGATCCAACTGAAGCAAGCTTCTCGGTCGTGGGGTTCAAGCGCGAAAACGAGCTTGTCACGGCCGGCGAGACCGAGCTGGCTAGGGCGAGCACCGCGATCCCTTGGACCGGGTGGCGCGTCGTCATAGCCGTGTTGGCGTAACCCGGTCCGCACAGTGTCGCGTCGGGGGTTGTGTCTGGATAGGTGAGCGTCGTCATACGGTCTTTCCCTGGTTACTGCCCCGGGGTCGGGGGG
>JALYLE010000191.1 GCA_030774375.1 Chloroflexota bacterium
CGGCTACAGCACAAGTTGGGAAGAACCCGACTGGATCGCAGAGGAGGATCTGCTCGAGGAGCCAGTCGCGCGCGAACCAACCATTGAGGGCGATTCTGCGGAGCTCGCGGCGCCATCGGCTCCGGAGGACCTTGCGCAACCCGATGCCGCTGCGACCGCGACCACAGAGGAGCAGGGCACTTCCGATGAGGATGCCAGCGGGCCGGCCGTGCTGCCGACCGAGGAGCTGGAGCCGGCAATCACCGACTGGTCTGCCTGGCCGATGGCGTCGGGTGCCACTGATCTCCAGGCCGAGCCGGCCGAGCCTGCCGAAGTCGCCGAGCCGGCCGAGCCGGCCGAGGTCGCCGCGCCCATGGCGATTGAGCCAGACGCGGGCGCAGCTGCTGAATCGGACTCTGGGTCGGTGGCCGAGGATGCCGTCGCCGAGCCAGAGCTAGAGGCGGGGACAGAGTCGACTCTTGAGCCAGAGCCGCCTGCGGAGGCGGAGTCAACGCTCGAGCACGAACTCACGCCGCAGATGGAGTCGGCAATTGAGCCTGAAGCCGCAGAGACGCAGATCGCGCCGATCCTCGAACCCCCCATGGATGCCGAGCGCCTGGAACCGTCCGAGATGGCCCTGCCCGAAACCGAACTCCCCGCAGCGGAGGGGGAGGCCGTCGAGAGGGCGGCGGATATCGATCAGGACGCGACCACTGAGCCTGAGGTGGCGATTGAGCGCGCCTGGGAGCCGGAACCGCGGTATCGGTTCGAACAACCGCACGCTCCTATCAGCCCTCCCACAACGACGCCGGCATCATCCTCACCGCCCCAGGAGGCACGAGCGCAGCCGGCTGACTTCGAAGAGGAGTTGATGTGGCTTGGCGACGAGTTCCGGTCGCAAGGGAATAGCCCGTCCGCTACGAGCAGCCCGTCCGCGACGGCCAGCGTGGCCCCTCTGTCCGCGCGATCCGCGGCCGGGTCTCTGCCCGGCTTCGAGGACACCCTGGGGCGAATGGCGGCCGAGCGCGGGTGGGAGGTCAGTGAGATCTCCGCAATTCGCGCGCTGCTGACCGGGCCACGTCACGCTTCGATCGGGGATGAGCCCGCGACCGAGCAGGCAGAGTCCGCGACCGAGCAGGCACAGCCCGCGACCGAGCAGACAGAGTCCGCGACCGCTGCGCCACCGGAACCTGAAGCTGGAATTCCGAACGAACCGGACGCAGAAATGGCGAGCGTCGACCAGCTGAACGCCGAGGAAGGGGGGGAGGCCCCCGGCGCGACCGCCGCCTTCCCGAGTGAAGATGCGGAGGCGGAAAAGGAGCCAGCCATCCTTGACCGTGAGGCGGCCGGCGCCGACGAGATGGAGGTCGCCGTCGGCTCAGCCGAGCTTGAGCCAGACGACGGCAGCCCCGCACCGGACGTCGCGGAGCCAACCCACGCCGAGCGGGCTTCATCGGTATGGGTTGGTCCGGGACCGCTCCAGGGTCTGCGAGATGCGATGGCGGCGGTTGACGAGGGGGACGAACTCCTCGGATGGGAGCAATCGACTCGCTACACGCCGCCTGCGACCGAACCCTTGGCCGGCAGTGAGCCAGCGGAAGGCACTGTCGAGGCGCCCGAGCCGCCATTGGGCGAGGAGGCGCCTCAGGCGCCTGCAGAATCGCCCCCACCCGAGCTTGCGGTCGCACAGCCAGATGCGTCTGACCAGTCCGCAGCGGAACGCCCGCTCCCGCCTCTTTCGACGGCGCAACCTTCTGGAGCAGCCACAAGCCCAGCACAGCAGGCTGATTGGTTGCGTGGCCGCCGCGGGCCTGCCGCCGACGCATATCGTCGCCTTCGCCGTCTCTTCCCGCGCTGATCGCCGGTCAGGCCGGGCATGACGCGATCGCGCATTCCCGATCTTGGGCCCAATGGCGAGGGGTGGGTTGCAGGCCAGGTCGCGCTCATTCTCGCCGTCGCGGTCCTGGGGGCGCTGGCGTTGCCGCATGCACTCGATGCGGGCGGGTTCGTGCGCCCGCTGCAGATCATCGCGGGCGCGGTCCTCATGGTGACCGGCGCCCTTGTGGTCTGGATCGGGATCGGCGACCTTGGACCCAGCCTGGCGCCGACACCTCGGCCCCGTTCCGATGGCCAGCTGATCGTCAGGGGCATCTACGCGCGGGTCCGCCACCCAATCTACGCCGGCATCATCGAGCTGGCGATCGGCTGGGCCGGCGTAACGGGCAGCGGATGGGCGTTCGCCGCGTCACTGGTCCTCGCCATCTGGCTGGACCTCAAGTCGCGCCGCGAGGAAGCCTGGCTCGTCGAACGGTATCCGGAGTACGCGGCCTATCGCGAGCGGACGCCGCGCTTCCGCCCCCGCTTCCGCTGACCGATGGCGCTGCACGGGCTCGGCTCCAGCGTGGTGCTGGGCGCGGCCTTGCTGTTCGCCATCGGCTCGGCGCTCCTGGCGTGGCGCGGCGGTTCCGCCTGGGTTGACCGCGCGAGGATCGTGCTCATCGCGCTCGTAGCGGTCGAGGCCGCGCTTGGTGCCATCGCCTGGCTCGGCGGTGACCGTCCGCGCGAGGCCATCCATTATCTCTATGGGGTGGCGGCGTTGGCCGTTCTCCCGCTGGCCGCGACCTTCTCCTCGGAAGCGCCTCCACGGCCCCGCGCGGCGGTGATGGCCGTCGCGGGCCTGGTTCTCACGGTACTCGCCTGGCGTCTCGCGTCCACCGGTTGAGCGTCCGGATGGAAACGCTCGACGGGACCGAGCGTGCGTCGGCCTATCATGAACGGACCGATGACACGCCTCCGGCAGTTCGCCGTGGCGCTCGCCGCCGGCGCGCTCCTTGCGCTCGGTGGGCTGGTCGTTTTCGCGTCGAGCAGCGATCCGGAGAAGGGGAGTGCCGGCCTGGCCGCTCCCTCGCCTGGTACATCGGCTCTCGCGGGTCGAGAGCTCTTCGTGGCCCGCTGCTCGTCATGTCACGGCGCAAACGGCGAGGGGACGGCCAACGGGCCGTCGCTGCTGATCGTCGGAGCGGCCGCGGCCGACTTCGAGCTGCGCACGGGACGCATGCCGTTCACGGGTCCGCCGGGCAGCCAGGCGATGCGCAAGCCGCCGGCCTTCAACGAGCGAGAGATTCAGGCTCTGGTTGCCTTCGTCGCATCCCTTGGCAACGGGCCGGCGATCCCCGAGACACGCATCGACCTCCGGCTCCTCTCGGACGGGGAGCGTCTGTACATCGCCAACTGCGCGCCATGCCACGGCGCGACCGCCAACGGCGGGGCGGTCGGCGGGGGAGCGCTCGCCCCGCCCCTCGACCGGGCCACCTCCGTTGAAATCGCGGAGGCCATGCTCATCGGTCCAGGAGAGATGCCAGTCTTCACTGCCCTCGCCCCGACGGACCGCGACGCGATCGTGACGTATCTCGATGAGCTCCGAACTGCACCGAACCCCGGCGGCTTTTCAATTGGTGGCATCGGGCCGGTTCCGGAGGGTTTCGTCGCCTGGGTTATCGGGATGGGCATGCTGCTGATCGTGGTCGTGCTCGTCGGGCGCGATTGGCGGAGCGCACGACCGTGAGGGCCGAGCGGGCAATCGTCGCGGCGCTCGGCGTCTCGATCCTGGCCTCACTGGGCCTGATCGTGCTCTACGCCCTGGGCGGCGGCGCGCAGTTGGAGGGGATCCTGCTGGCGCTGGCCCTCGGCGGGGTCGGCGCGGCCATCGTGATCTGGGCGATCGCGCTTCTCCCGGCGCCGATCGAGGTCGAGGAGCGCCACTCGCTGGAGTCCACCGGCGAGGAGCGGGCCGGCGCTCGCGAGGCGCTCGATCCGGAGCAGATCAGCCGACGCCGCTTCCTCGTGCGCCTGCTGGGCGGCGCCTCGGCGGTGCTCGGCGCGGCGCTGGTGCTTCCCGCCCTCTCGCTCGGACCGGAACCGGGTCGGGATCTCTTTCGCACCGGCTGGAGGGCCGGTTCCCGCGTCGTGGACGCGAACGGCACCCCGATCCGTCCGGGCGACCTCCCGCTCGGCAGTGTGCAGACGGTCTTTCCATCCGGCGAGGTGGGCCGGCCGGACAGCCAGACGCTCCTGATCCGCGTCCGTGCCGAGGATCTGCGCCTCGCCGCCGGGCGGGCTGATTGGGCGCCGCAGGGCGCCATCGGTTACTCCAAGATCTGCACACACGCCGGTTGCCCCGTCGGCCTGTATCGCGCGGAGGAGCATGCCCTTCTCTGCCCGTGCCACCAGTCCACCTTCGACGTGCTGCGCGGCGCCGTGCCGATCTTCGGCCCGGCGGCGCGCCCTCTGCCACAGCTGCCGCTCGAGGTCGATGGCGACGGGTATCTCGTGGCTCGCGGCGACTTCCCGGAGCCGGTTGGGCCTGGCTTCTGGGACATGACCCACGGTGAGGACTGAACCGATGCTGGGCTGGTTCGACGAACGCCTCGGTGCCGCCAGCTGGGCCCGCTCCGGGCTGCGCAAGATCTTCCCGGACCACTGGTCATTCCTGCTGGGCGAGGTGGCGCTCTTCTGCCTCGTCGTGCTCGTCGCCACGGGCGTGTTCCTGACGCTCTTTTACGTCCCGGACGCGCGCGAGGTCCAGTACGCCGGCCCGTGGGATCCGCTCCGCGGCCAGGATGTCTCGGCCGCCTTCGATTCGGTGATGAAGCTGAGCTTCGAGGTGCGCGCCGGCCTCGTGATGCGCCAGATCCACCACTGGGCGGCCCTCGTCTTCGTCGCCGCAATCACCGTCCACCTGCTGCGCGTGTTCTTCACCGGCGCCTTTCGCAAGCCACGAGAGATCAACTGGCTGCTCGGCATCGGTCTGCTGACGCTTGCGCTGGCGATGGGGATCACCGGCTACTCGCTTCCGGATGACCTCCTGTCAGGCACCGGCTTGCGGGTCATCTACTCCGTCGTGCTCAGCATCCCGTTCATCGGTCCGTACCTGGCCTTCCTGGTCTTCGGCGGCGAGTTTCCGACCACCGAAATCATCAGCCGTCTCTTCGTCTTCCACGTGATGCTGCTGCCCGCCCTTCTGCTGGGCGGGGTGGCGCTGCACATCGCGATCCTGTGGCGCCAGAAGCACACCCAATACCGAGTGCCCGGTGCGACCGAGCACAACGTGGTCGGGCGGGCGTTCTGGCCGAGCCAGGTGTTCAAGTCGACCGCGCTGGCGATCCTGACCGCCGCCGTGCTCGCCCTGATGGGTGGGCTGATTCAGATCAACCCGATCTGGACCTACGGGCCGTTCGACGCCACAACGGTCAGCGCGCCAGCGCAGCCGGACTGGTACGTCGGATGGCTCGACGGGGCCTTGCGCCTCTTCCCGCCGATCGAGGTCACCGCGCTGGGCGTAACGATCCCCTCTCCGTTCATTCCCGGTCTCCTCGTTCCGGGCCTCCTCTTCGGAGTGATGACCGTGTGGCCCTTCATCGAAGCCCGAGTTACGAAGGACAGCGCAGAGCACCATCTTCTCGACCGACCGCGCGATCGGCCGCTGCGAACCGCCCTAGGTGTCGCTGGCCTCCTCGTCTTCGTAATGCTGACCCTGGCCGGCGGCAACGATGTGGCGGCCATCATCTTCAACATCCCGGTCGAGACCATGACCAACGTGCTGCGCGCCGCCGTCTTCGTCGTTCCGCTGCTGGGCTTCGCGCTCACATATCGGGTGTGCCTGGAGATG
>JALYLE010000192.1 GCA_030774375.1 Chloroflexota bacterium
TCCCTGGCCCCCACGCCACGACCACGTCCGGCGGCAATGAGGCCGCCGGTTTGTTCATCGTGTCCGAGGGGCGGTCGAGACCGCCTGCGTGCTACTGTCGGCGGCGGACGGCTGGTCGAGCAGCCCGGTGCATCTGAAGGTTGGCCGGTGGACATCGGGAAGGTAGTCACCGTCGAGGCGCCCATTGCTTCCGTGAACGCCGTGAGCGTTCGCAACGCCACGGGGGACACCCTCTCCGTGGCTACGGCGATCATCGAGGGAACGCGGCGTCGTACCGACCGCCCCAACACTCCTCGTACCGTGCCGGCCCTGTCCATCTCGTGATCGACTTCTCGGAACGTCGTGTCGAGCGCAGCATGGGCTTCGACCCCGATCGCACCGCAGTGCTGGTCGTCGATATGCTGAACGACTTCCTCGAGCCGACAGGGGCAATGCCCCTGCTGGAAGGTCATGGCCTGTACGAACCCATCCGGCGTCTCCTCGCCGCCGCTCGTGCACATGGCTCGGCGGTTATCTGGGTCTGCGACACGCACCCGCGCGGCGACCGCGAGTTCGACAAGCGCTCCGTGCATTGCCTCGCCGGCACGTGGGGAGCGCAGATCGTCGAGGAGCTCCAACCGGCTGACGACGAATACCGGGTCCCCAAGCGGCGCTACTCCGGCTTCTTCGAGACCGACTTGGATCTGCGTTTGCGGGAGCTGGGGGTCACGCACGTCATCCTGACCGGCGTTGTCACGAACATCTGCGTGCGCTCCACGGCGCACGACGCCTTCTTCCGCGGCTACGATGTGATCGTCGTGCGGGATTGCGTCGCCGCCACCAGCGAGCGCGAGCAGGAGTCCAGCCTGTACGACATCGCCACGCACTTCGGCACGGTCCCGCGCCTCGAGGAGGTGTTGACGGTCTTCGAGGGGGCCCGCGGCCGGTGACCCGCGACGGTCAAGGCAGAACGACAACCCGGCATCCGCGCGGGAGAAACCGCAATCCGGCGCCAAGGGCGGCGCCCGCACAAGAAGGAGGCCTCGGATCTTCGTGGTGCGTCCTGAGGGTTCTTTCGACCGATCGCTCCGTCAGGATACGTGGGGCGGCGATGCACTCACAGTCGCGTGCGACGTAGCGATGGAGGGATCGAAGTGAACAGTCGGAGGATCTTGAACGGACTGAACGACCGCCAGCTGACGCGGCGCGATGGCGTTCGACGTGCCGGGTATGGCGGGACCGCCATCGCGCTCGCCGTGTTGCTCGCAGCGTGCGGGACTGGGACGCCGAACGCTTCGGCGTCCGCGTCGCCCGGACCCATCAAGATCGGGATCCTCGCGGACCTGACTGGCCCCTTCACGACCTACGGGACCAGCCTCGCGAACAGCGCTCAGCTCGCCGTCAAGGAGATCAACGCCAAGGGCGGTATCGCCGGCCGGCAGATCACGGTGACCGTCGAGGACACCCAGACGGATGTCAGCGCCACCGTCGACAAAGCCCGCAAGCTGATCCAGAGCGACAAGGTCGACCTGGTGATGGGTCCGATCGGGTCAGATGCCAACGACGCCGCGTACAAGACGGTCGTCGCGGACGGCGGCAAGCTGCTCTTCTATACGGAGACGTTCGAGGGTGGGAAGTGCAACCCGCTGTACTTCTCGTTCGGGGCCGTGCCGGCGCAGCAGATCCGGCCCCTGATCCCGGTGCTTCAACAGAAGTACGGGCCGAAGGTCATGTTGTTCGGAGCCGACTACGTCTGGCCGCGCCGCAGCTTCGAGATCGCCAAGCCGATCATCGAAAAGAACGGTGGCACCGTGGTTGCAGAACTCTATCTCCCGCTCATCGCAGAGGACTTCAGCGAGCTCGTCAAAACGGTGCGGGAAAAGCAGCCCGACTACATCTTTTCGCTGTATCCGGCGGTGTGGGGTTCCGCCCTCAAGGCGCTCGATGACGCCAATCTCCTCGACACCGTCGGTGTGGGCACCATCTTCCTCGGAGACCCCGACCTGCCCGGCGTGAAGGATCTCGCGGAAGGTTCCTACACGGCGCTGCCATTCTTCACCGTGGCGGACGCGTCCGGCGTGAAGCCCTTCCTGGATGCGTACGCGGCGCAATTCGGGGCGGGCAAGATCCCATCCGGTGGGGAAGGGGTCGGCGCTTACGACGCGGTCTATCTCTACAAGATGGCCGTCGAGAAGGCAGGTTCGACCGACCCGAAAGCCGTCGCCGCGGCTCTCCCCGGACTCTCCTTCGGTGGCCCCACGGGTTCGGTGACGATCACGCCGTCTCACTATCTCCAGCAAACGATCAATCTCGTGCAGGCCCAGAACGGGAAGTACGTCCTCGTCAAGAGCTTCCCCAACATGGATCCCGAGGAAGCCTGCACCCCCTAAGGGCCACTTCGTGAAAGCGAATGGACCTCCTCGAGCTGTCATGGGCGCGGGACAGGGATGAGATGGGGGCGTTGGCGCGTAACGCCGTTCTCAGTCGCCGAGCTGGCGGCCGCGCACCGCCGCCGGCGTGGTGTTCAGGCGATCCTGCTGCTCGCAGTGATCGCCTTCCCACTCCTCAGCAGCGACACGTTCCTCATCGATCGAGTGGGCCGCTACTTCCTGTTCGCTGCGTTTGCAGTATCCGTCGACCTCATCTGGGGTTATGGCGGAATGTTCACGTTCGGGCACGCGGCGTTCTTCGGCGGCGGTGGCTACATCGTGGGCGTGCTGACCACTCAGCATGTCGCGTTCCTGCCCGTGCCGCTCTGGGCAGCCTTGATCGGTGCCGTGCTGGGGGCGGGCCTGTTCGCGCTCGCACTCTCGTACTTCGTGTTCTCGGGTCGAGGCGCTCTGCGCGGCGTCGAATTTGCGGTCGTGACCCTGGCAGTGGCGGTGGTGGCTGAGCGTTTCACAAACGCCGGTGGATCCGTGACCGGTGGCCAGAACGGGATCCTGATGAGCTCGAGCCTCGACATCCCGGGCGTGATATCCCTCCAGCAGGGCTACGGGTTCTACGCCCTCGCCGGGCTGCTCCTGATGACCACGTACGTCGGCGTACAGCGGTTTCTGAGTTCCCGCTCCGGTCTCATCCTGCGCGGAATCCGAGAGAACGAGGACCGGATCGATCTTCTCGGCTACGACGTGCCTGCGATCAAGCGCCGCGCGTTCGTCCTTTCTGCCGCCATCGCCGCTCTCGCCGGGGGCATCTTCTACGTGCACGAGGGCATCGTGTCTCCGGGCGCCGTCGGCGTCGGCGCGTCAACGCTCGTGTTGCTCTGGGTCGTGCTGGGCGGCCGGGGCACCCTGATCGGCCCCATGGTTGGCGCGATCCTGCTTCCCTACCTTACCGCCACACTCTCGGGCTCCCTGCTCGACACCTGGTTGGTCGTAGTTGGTGTCATCTTGGTCGCAGTCATCCTCGTGCTGCCTTCCGGCATCTTCGGGTTCCTCAACCCGGAGCGGGGGACGTGAGCGTCCTCACCATCGATGGCCTCACCAAGAGCTTCCGTGGCTTCGTCGCGGTCAACGACGTCTCGCTGGAGCTGAACCGCGGTGAGTTGCGCGGCCTGATCGGTGCGAATGGAGCCGGGAAGAGCACCCTGCTCCACCTCATCTACGGGCGCCTGCGGGCCGATCACGGCACCATCCGCTTCGGCGACACGGATGTGACCCATCTGCGTGCTCGTGAGCGTGCCCGACTCGGGATGGGGCTGGTGTTCCAGGTAACCAGTGTCTTTCTCGATCTCACGATCGAAGAGAACCTGCTGCTGGGTGCGGTTCCCAAGATGTCGGGAACCGAGTCCGTCGACCGGGGTGAGGTGGAACGAGTTCTGGAGCTCATCGAGCTCGGGGAGATCCGAGGTCGACGAGCGCGGCATCTCGGGCACGGCGAACAGCGATGGCTCGAGATCGGGATGGTGCTGCTCACGAAACCGAAGCTGCTCCTCCTCGACGAGCCGACCTCCGGGATGACCCGGGCCGAGAGTCGCAGGACCGCCGCTCTGCTCCGTGAGCTACAGGCCGCGGGGGCGGCAGAGGCGATGATCGTGGTCGAGCACAATATCGAGTTCATCCGGCTGGTCAGCGACCGGGTGACCGTCATGCACCGCGGTGCAGTGCTGGCCGACGGCACGATCGACGAAGTCCAGGCCAACCCGGAGGTAGAGGCCTCCTACCTGGGAAGGCGTCATTGACCCCCGTGCTGGATGTCAGCGGCCTCCACGCGGGCTACGGCGCGTCCATCGTGTTGCGGGACGTGTCCTTCGAGGTGAAGCCGGGCGAGGTCGTGTGCCTGATGGGCCGCAACGGCGCGGGCAAGACCACGCTCCTGCGGGCGTTGATGGGGGTCTTGTCCAAGACGGGAAGGGTGCAGCTCGACGGCGGAGATATCAGCGATTGGAAAGGCCATCGCATCAATACAGCCGGCATGGTCTGGGTTCCGCAGGAAGACTCGGTGTTCCCAGGCTTGACCGTACGAGAGCACCTCTTCATCGCCCTGGGTCGGCGTGCTCGCGATGCGGGGTTGGCGGCGGCGGCGGAGCTCTTCCCGATCCTGGGAGAGCGAATGGACCAAGAGGCGCAGACCCTCTCCGGTGGCGAGCGGAAGATGCTCGGCATCGCTCAGGCGCTGATCGTCCACCCAAAGCTGGTGCTGATGGACGAGCCAACCGAAGGCGTAGCCCCGATCATCGTGGAACAGCTGCAGCCCGCCATCCGGGTGCTGACCGAATCCGCAGCCGTGCTGCTGGTCGAGCAGAACATCGACACGGCCCTCGCTCTCGGCTCGCATGCGTACGTGCTCGAGCACGGCACCATGGTCGAGTCGGGGGACATCCGACGCCTCTACGACGATGGGGTGCTTGAGCGGAGGCTCGCTTTGTGAGCGTGGTCACTGCTGTTGGCTTGCCGCCGGACTCGTTCAACGTCGTCGTACTCATCGCCGTCTTCACGCTCATCGCCCTCGGGCTTCATTTCACCTTCGGGCTGCTCAACGTGGTGAATCTGGCGCACGGCGAGTTCCTGCTGATCGGCGCCTACACGGCTTTCCAGATCCAGGAGGCAACCGGCAACGTGGTGCTCGGCATCCTCCTGGCGCCTGTCGCGGCCGCGATCGTCGGGCTCCTGATGGAGCGCGCGGTCCTTCGATCCCTCTACGATCGACCCCTCGATTCGCTGCTGGCAACCTTCGGGCTGGCAGTGATCACCCGCCAGCTCGTGCAGCTGATCTACTCCGCCAACCCAAGGAGCGTGGACGATGCCATCGGCGGCTCGTTCGCGGTCGCCGGGTTCAACGTCCCGTGGTGGCGCCTGGTCGTCGTGATCGCCACCATCGGACTTGTTGGACTCATATCGGTGCTCATGTCGAGAACCGCCTTCGGGCTACACGCCCGGGCCACGGTCCGCAACCCCGCTCTCGCCGAAACGATGGGGATCAACGTCGGGCTGGTGCGAGCCGCGATGTTCGCCCTTGGATCAGCGATCGCGGGGCTCGCCGGCGCGCTCCTTGCCCCCATCAACACCCTCGACCCGCAATTCGGGCTGCTGTTCCTGGTGAACTCGTTCCTGGTGGTCATTCTCGGGGGCCAGGGCTCGCTGCGCGGCCTGTTGGTTGCAGCCGCCGTCCTCGGTGGATCTCTGTCCATCCTTCAGTTCTTCATCTCCACCGTGTATGCCCAGATCATAGTCCTCGTCATCGCCATCCTGGGTGTACGCCTCCGGCCCGTACTCGCCGAGCGGGTCGCCGTGCATCGCCAGCGACGTTCGTCCGCCCAGCGGTCGGGTCCCGGATCCGCGGGAAAAGCCCTGCCGGCAGAGTCTCCTCGGAATGGATAGGGCCACGAGGGACGCCTCGCCGCTGCCAAGAAGCGCGATGTCGATGAGCGCGATTGACCGTCCCCGTAACGAACACCCCCTCGCGCCGAGACCATCGTCGTTGCCACGGGTGTAGCCTTGGCTCGACCGGCATTGCGCCGGCGTGGTAATGGCTTTCACGCTCGACGCCGCGGGGCGTAGCGCAGCCTGGTAGCGCACATGCTTTGGGAGCGCTGAGGGTCTAAGCGCTCTAGGCTGGGACTTCCACGCACGGATGCGCCGAGCGACAGGGCGCCGATTATCCTGCGGTTCGGAGCACGCCTGGAGGCCCCGACCCATGCCACACAGCACGCTCTACCAATGCCTCGGATGCCGGACGTCAATCGCCGGCGAGGAATTCGTCACCGAGTTCGTCGAGCGCAAGGCGACGGAGTACGGCGAGACGCTGACGATTGACACGCTGCCGCAGTACACCCA
>JALYLE010000193.1 GCA_030774375.1 Chloroflexota bacterium
GTAGTAGCCGGCCTCTTGCGCGAGGTAGAACTGGGCGAACTGGACGCTCGGGATGTATCCCAAGCCAACGCGCAGGTTGGTCGGCGCCGATGATGAGGAGGCTGAGGCCCCGCTTGGGGACCCGTTAACCGAAGGTGACGCGCCGAGGTTGCAGGCAGCGAGCGAGCAGACCAGCGTCAATCCCCCGGCGAGCATTCGGCGTCGACGGCTCATCGGAGAGACGGCGATCGACTCGCGCCGGTGAGTCCATTCGAGTCTCATGGCGCTCAACCCCGGCTGCCGACGAGCCGACGTTCAACAACGATGATGAGCGTGTAGAACAGAACTCCCATCGCGGCGATCGTCACAAGCGTTGCAAACAGGAGTGGAGTGTCAAATAGGCTGCCGCGGGCGAGATTGATCAGGACGCCGAGTCCCGTCTGACCGCCCGCCCACTCGCCGATGATCGCCCCAATGACCGCCAGAGTGGCCCCGACCCGGAGACCGCCGAAGATGGAGGGCAGGGCACCTGGGATCTCCAGAAGCGTAACGACCTGGGCTCGCGACGCGCGAAACGCTCGACCCATCTCGAGCAGCTCGCCGTCGACCGATCGGATGCCGACCATCGTCGCCACGGCGACAGGAAAGAACACGATCAGGGCACAGATGATCACCTTCGAGGCGAGACCGGTCCCAAACCAGAGCGCGATGAGCGGAGCGAGCGCCAGGATTGGCGTCGCCTGCGCCGCGACAAGGTAGGGGGAGATGACTCGTGCGGCTAACTGCGAGCGAGCCAGGAGGTATCCGACGGGCAGTGCCAGCCCAGCCCCAACGACGAAACCAAGCGCGATCTCACGGAGGGTAGTCGCGACATGTGGTTCGATCGTCCCGTCCGTCCACGCTCGGAGGAGACGCGCCGCGACGACCTCCGGCGCCGGGAGAACGAAGGGCCGGAAGTCACCGAAGAGGACGATGAGCTTCCACGCAGCAAGGAAGATCGCCGCTCCCGCGAGGACAGGGAGCGCATCGCGAGCCATCCGCCGTCCGCTCAAGACGCGGCCTCGCTGACAAGGGGCTCGGCGGCCTCCTGTTCGAGTGGGGCGCGGAGCGCAGCTGCGGCTTCGGAGACGATCGAGGTGTCGAGATCCGCAACGGTTCGCGGCCGTGGGAGGCTGATCGGCACTTCGGCGACAATGCGGCCCGGGCGGCCAGCGAGAACAGCGACACGATCAGTCAGGAAGATGGCCTCCGAAATCGAATGGGTGACGAGGACGACCGTCGTCCCGGTCTCGTGCCAGATCGCCTCGAGTTGACGGTTGAACCGCTCGCGGGTTAGCGCATCCAGGGCGCTGAATGGCTCATCCAGAAGCAGCACCGCAGGCTCGAGCGCGAGCGCGCGGGCAATCGCCGTTCGTTGTCGCATTCCACCCGAGAGTTCATGTGGTCGCAGCGCCCCGACGTCCGCGAGTCCGACCAGCCGGAGCAGCTCGCGCGCGCGGCCCTCGCGAACCCCGCGCGAGACGCCCGCGAGCTCGAGGGGAAACGCGATGTTGTCGAGCGTCGATCGCCACGGGAGGAGGCGGGGCTCCTGGAAAACGAGGCCGACCCTTCGATCTGGACCGTCAACGCGCCGCGAATCGATTGTGACCGTGCCGTGCGTCGGTGGGATAAGACCGGCAATGATCTTCAGGAGGGTGCTCTTGCCGGTCCCATTCGCGCCGATGATCCCCACGAACTCACGAGGGGCGATATCCAGGGAGATCTCCGCGAGGGCGGGTCGCGCTGTGCGGCCCGTTCCGTACGTGTACGCCACGCCCGCCACTGAGACGATTGGTCTCGGCCGCGCGCGGGCAGGTTGGTCGCAACGCGCCGTCCTCATATTCGCCGGCGGAATCTGCAGCGTCGTCCCAAGGCTCCTTCGTTTCCTCGGGGCACGCGCGGTGCGGGCCGCGCACCCAGGGCACGCCGCCGTTGCCTTCTCTCATCCGGACTGTACCGTCGGCTCCGTTGGCAACGGCCGCTGTCGCCGGCCGCCGCTCGGATCTGCTGACGCTCAGGACCTGTCGACCCAGAGCCGCTCGTGGGCTCGACCCCGCCATGCGAGGCCTACCACCGATCGGGAATTTCACCCTGCCCCGAAGGCGTGACGAGTCTAGCAGGTGGCCGGCTCGATGCCCGGCGACCTCACCCCCCGGCCAGCCCTTCCGGCAGGCGATGGAGGCGATGGATGATCGGAGCGATCGCTGGCCACAGGTCGACGTATGCCGCAAAGAGCGTGTCGTACACGGCCCGATTGGCGAGATTCGGCTCCAGCCGGTGATCGATTCGGACCATTGATCGTATGGCATCCAGCGCCTCGGCATGCCAGCCGATCCCCTGTGCCGCGATGATGGCGGCACCGAGGACGGCGGTCTCGGGCACCTCCGGAACGGCTACCGGTACACCCAGCACGTCAGCCTTGATCTGATTCCAGATGTCGGATTGGGCGGTGCCGCCTGAGACGCGAACCTCGTCGATTCGCACCCCGGCCGCCACGATCGAGGTGGCGACGTGACGCAGCGCGAAGGCGGCTGCCTCGAGGATGGCACGAACCAGGTGCGGCCGTTGATGCGAAAGGGTGAGGCCGACGAAGGCCCCGCGGGCGAGTGGGTCCCAGATGGGCGAGCGCTCGCCCGCCAGGTACGGAAGAAAGAGGAGTCCATCCGATCCGGGAGCGATCGATGCGGCCTGATTGATCAGGTCCTCCGTTCCTGATTTGGTGCCTGACTCCGCGCCACGGACCAAATCGGCGAACCACTCAAGTGACTTCCCCGTCGCAGTCATCGCGCCGCCAAGCACCCACAGGCCGGTGAGCGGCGCCTCGGCAACGCTGCCGCCCTCGATCGCGGCCGGAGAATCCCAATAGACCGCCAGCCCACCCGAGGTCCCGCCCGTGTCGACCGCCTCGCCCGGGCGGCTCAAACCTGCCCCAAGAAACGAGGCGAATGAATCCACGGTCCCCGCCACGACGGGCAACCCCGCCGGCAGCCCCAGGTCGATAGCCGCGCGGTCACCGAGCATCCCGACCAGCGCCCCCGTCTCCACGACAGGCGCGAGCCTATCCGTGCTCAGCCCGCTTGCCGCCGCGAGAGCCGGGTCAACCAGCTCCTGTCCACGCCAGTGCGTCATGACCGCTCGCCCGGTCAGGCGCATGAGTGCCCACTCCCACGAGTTGAGGTACCACCGAGTCCGAGCGGCCGCTGCCGGGTGATGGTGCTCGAACCAGAGCGCCGGCGGCAGGATCCCCAGCTTCCAGCCCGTCACTCCGGTCGCGTCGGTCAGCGCCTCGGCCTCGTCGGAGGCGCGGCGATCCATCCACGTGATCGCAGCGCTGGTCGGCCGCCCGAGGGCGTCAACTGGTGCCATCGTGGGCCCCTGTCCCACGCAGCAGATCGCCGCGATATCGCCGGAACCTGCGGCGGCAAGACCGCGCGTCACGGTCGCAATCGCAGCCCACCAGTCCTCCGGATCCTGCTCACCACGTCCGCTCGCCGGATCGAGATCGATTCCGTAGGCAGCTCGGGTGGCAGCGAGCATCCGTCCATCTCGCGCTACGAGGCCCGCCTTGGCCTCCGTCGTACCAAGGTCGATGGCGACGATCGCCGGCTCGTGCTGGCTCATGCGGCCATCGGTCGGCGCGGGCCCCGCAGCCAGCGGTAGATGAGCCACGCGGTTCCCACAATCACGAGCGCGTAGATCGCCAGCTCGTAGGGTCGGATGGCGTCGTACAGGCGGCGATAGTTCTCGCCGAGCAGGTAACCCCCCAGCAGCAGGGCGGCGTTCCACGGGAGCGAGCCAAGCGCGCTGAAGGCGATGAAGCGTCCGACTGGCATGCGGGCCACGCCCGCGGGGTAGTTGATCAGGGCGCGCACCAGGGGGACGAGGCGGCCGAAGAAGACGGCGCGGTCACCGTAGTGCGCGAACCACGCGTCCGCGCGGTCGAGGTCTGCCGCACGCACGTGAACGTATCGACCGTACCGATCCAGCAGCGGACGTCCGCCCCAGGCCCCAATTAGGTAGCCCGCCAGCGAGCCCAGAACGGCACCCAGGGTTGCGACCAGCAGCGCCGCAAGCCAGTTCCACGGCGCATGGGTGAGGGGCTCCAAGATCGCCGGATTCGCGGCCGACTGGCTCACCTTCCAGCCGGCCATGGGGACGATCACCTCCGAGGGCACGATCGGAATGAAGGTCTCCAGGGCGACCGCCACCCCGATGCCAACGTAGCCAACCGCGTCGTAGAGCGAGAGGAAGAACGGGATCAGGCTCCGGTCGATGAAATCGAGCATCGGCCTCGCTCAGCCGCGATCCCGATGGTGCAGCGGCACCGCGACCCGGCGCGGC
>JALYLE010000194.1 GCA_030774375.1 Chloroflexota bacterium
CCTGGTGGGGGCGCTGGCCACGTGGGGAGTGACCACCGTCTTCGCGGCCAGCCCGAGCCCCAGCACGAATGCCAGCCCCGGCGCATCAGCGTCACCAGGGACGGGCACCCACCAATGCGACAAGGCCCCACAGTCAGCGAGTCCTAGCTCCAGCTGAACCCGCTCCGGTCCCGAGCAAGCCCGAATGGCGCGACGCATGTCGCGCCATTCGCCTCTCCGCCTAGCGCGGGCCGATCTTCACGTCGCTCGCGCCGCCAAGGGACTCCGAACGGCCTTGGGCCCTGGAGTACGATGCAGCCCGCACACCGCTCAAGCGGGGGCAGCCCACTTCGATGGTTCTTACCCGCCGGAATCGCGTGCCCTCCTGGGCTGTTCGCGCCGTGACGCTTGCCTGCGCGCTGAGCCTTCTGCTGCCGCTGCAGGCCATCGGACTGACGTGGGGCTCGCCGAAGAGTCTCAGCATCTGGGGCCAGACCTACCTTTGGCCAGGCGCTCTCGCGACCACGTCCAACAGCAAGGCTCATGTCGTCTTCATCGAGGGCGTGATCGGCGCGATCGTCGTCGAGTACCGGTCCACGACCAACGGTGGGGTCAGCTGGGGTGCTCCCTTCCAAATTTCGTCCGGGGCCGCCCCGCTCGCAAGCCAACCGTCTTTGGCATCAAGTGGCCTCGCGCTTGACGCGGCTTGGGTCCAGGGCTCCACGACGACCTCGTTGAAGCTCGCCTATCGGCGGAGTCTGGACGCCGGAGTCACCTGGCAGAGCCCCCTCTACCTGACCACGACCGGCTTCGCTCAGTTTCCGCGCGTGATCCGCGACGGGGCCGGCCACGTGATCGTGACCTGGACGGATGGGCAGAGCGGTGCGATCCGCGTTCGCGCCAGCACGAACGGAGGCCATACCTTCGGGGCGACCACCACGCTCGGGACGACGACGAACATCCCGAGTGGCTTCACCTATCGCCAGGGCTTCCCGGTCCTGGCGCTGGGAAGTGGCATCGTGTACCTCGCGTACTACACGAGCTCGTCCGCACTGCGGGTGCGGCGTTCAACCACCGGGGGAGCCTCCTGGACGGCGGTCGCCACGCTGGCAACCAACGCATCCGGCTTCTTCCCCGGGCTTGCGGCGAGCGGGTCCACGGCCCTCCTCGGCTACAGCCTGCGTACCTCCACCACCCAGGACGCCGTCTACCGTCGGACGATCGACAAGGGCGGGCATTGGTCCGCCTCGGTGGCGCTCGCGCCATCGACACCTGCTTCCGCGGAGCCGATCCTCAACTATTCCGGCGGTAGCTGGCGTGCCGTCTACGAGCGCTGCGCTACCACCTCGTGCACGGCCACGGCCTCGTACTTCCGCTCGAGCACCAATGGCACGAGCTGGACGTCGGCCGCAACCATCGCATCGGCGTCAGGCACGTTCATGACTCCCGGCGGGGTCGCTTCGTCGGTCAAGATGATCGTCGTGTATGACGCGCAGTACTCCAACGGCGCGGTCGAAGCGTTCTCGCGGTCTGGGTCATGAGTCGGATCCGGAGGCCGCGTCTCTTCCACGCGTGGCCGATGGTGGTGCTCGCGTTCCTGGGCGCCACGACAATCCAACCTCCGGTTGCCCAGGGCGCCGGACGCCAGCTCGGCCTCGTGCATCACACCGCGGTGCGCGTCGCGGAGCCGCCGTCCACCCAAGGCGCCGAGCATCCGCGCCAGACACCACCCCACCTGGCCGCACCCAGCGCCGAGTCCGCCCCATCGATTGCGCCCGCAGCGCCATTCGCAACGATTGCGGGAGACCCCCTCCTGCGCTCGTCGTACCCGCGCTCGGGCATGAGCGACACGATCAATGGCAGCGGTTGCGAGCGCCCGTGCCTCGAGCCGCCAGACCCGTGGATCGCCGTCGGCCCGAACCACGTCGTCCAGGTCGTCAACCGTAGGGTCCGGATCACCGATCGCGCTGGAGCATCGCCGACCACCAAGGGCTTCCCTTCCCTATTCGGCGAGCCGACCGAACAGCAGGGTGACGGCGATGCACGGCTGGTGTGGGACAAGTTCCACCTGCGCTGGATCGCATCGGAGATGAGCTGGGATTGCGCCGCCGGTCATCTCTACATCGCCATCTCCAAGACTTCCGATCCGACCGGCGCATGGACCCACTACCGCCTCGACTTCCGCGGACGGTTGATGGACTACCCGGCGCTCGGCATCTCCGGTGACAAGGTCGTCCTCTCCGCCAACCAGTACCAGCTCAGCCCCTTCGGGACATGCGAGATCGGCGGATTCTTGGGCGCGAGCCTGCATATCTTCGACATGGCGGCGCTGCTCGCCGGCCCGTCCACAATCGATGTCGCCGAAACGGCGCCGCGCGCCACGCTCTTCACATGGCGACCAGCGGTGAACCTCTCTTCGGCCAACGACGTCCAGGCGTTCGTGGAGATCGTTCCGTCCAGCGGCTCGCTAGGCGTCGGCTATGCCAGAGTGACCGGTACGGTTGCCGGCGGAACGGTCGCAGTCATCGGGCCGACCGACCTGACCGCCTCCGGCGCGGCGGGTGCGTTCATCGATCCGCCACTGCCGCGCCAGTACGGTGGCGGTGCCGCTCTCCTCCAGGTCGACTCGCGCCCCACCGATGCCCTGTGGAGGAGCGGCAGCCTCTGGACCGTCTCGTCGCAGCGCTGCAGGCCGGCGGGCGACAGCGTGTATCGGTCGTGTGTCCGGGTCATCGAGTACCGCACGAGCGAGGGAACGGTGCGGCAGGACTTCGTCACGGGCGCGAACGGTGTTCACGATCACAGCGGCGGGATCGGCATCGGCTCAGATGGCCGGCTCTACGTGGCCTGGAGCCGCTCCTCGACGTCATTGCGGACGTCCACATACGTAGCGACCCGTGGTGGCGGTGATCCGCTCAACACAATCTCGAAGCCGGCACTCCTGGTGCCCGGTCTGGGCCCCTACGCGGGCGGACGATGGGGGGACTACGTCGGCGTGGCCGCAGATCCCACCTCGGCCGGAGGGGTCTGGCTCGCCGACGAGTACCCGGATGCGGCGGGGGGCTGGGCGACGTGGGTACAGCGGCTTCGACAGCAGTCCGGGACGCTGGGCGGATCCGTCCTGATCAATGGCGGTGCGGCATCGACGACCTCCGGGACCGTGACGCTGACCCTTACGCCATCGGCCCCGTCTCCGGTGGTCCTCCTTCGCGTCTCGAACGACCCAACTCTGAGTGCCGGCCAGTTGCTGATGGGCAAGAATTACCAGCTGCGGCTCACGATCAGCTGGTCGCTCACGGACCCGAACTACGGCGGTTCAGGAACCAGCGGGACGAAGTTCGTCTACGTGCAGTTCGGAGATGGAGCGGGCAACTGGTCAATGATGCGCAGCGACTCCATCGTCTTTAACCCGCCGGCCCGACCGACTAGCTGACCTCGCCGGATTTCGTGATCCGGCGCCGAGTGGAGACCTCGACCTTCGACTCGCGACCCTCGTGATATGGCTGCTCGACGAGGGCGATAAGACGGCTGGCCATGAAGCGGCCGGTGCGAACGGGCGTCCCGGTTCGCGTGACTTCGCTCACCTCGACCACGCCGCGGCTGGTCGTGACCTCGAGCCGCCGGCCGGCGCGTGTCGCCTCGATCACGAAGGTCTGGGTGCCCTGCCCGGTGTCAACGACTGCCTCGACCCGATCGCCCTTGGCCATCTCCGCCTCCTCGACGCCTGAGTCCCGCTAGAGCTTCGCCCCGCTGTGATCCTCTGGCTCCGGCCGCTGTGGCGGGTCAGGGTCGAACTCGAGTGTCACGCCGCCGATGGTTCGCCGGTTGTGCAGCGAGTGCTCCTGAACCACGTCCTGCACTGGCTGCCGCCCCAGGATCTTCTGCTCGAGTCCCGCGAGGAAGGCGCCAACTCCACGGATGTTCGGAAGCGGGCCTGCCGCCGATGAGGGGGTCAGTGGCGGCGACGTTGACGCAGCCGCATCGTCCGGCTTGTCGCCGGACTCGTCTGGGTGACCTGGATTCGGGTCGGACGCCATCGGTTTGGCCTCAATTCGTAGCGCACTGAGCCTGACACACGGTAGCAAGCACGTGGCGGCCACGAATGCGCCCTGGCAGCGCCACAGCGTGCGCCGCATGGGTCACGAAACCGCCACCTCCCTTTCAGGCAGACTTCAGGCTCGCTCGTCAACCTTGCCCGACCACCCGCTCCCCGAGGCCTCGATGTCCCGCTCAGTCCTCATCCGTCTTGCCCTCGCGGTCATCCTGGTTGGCATCGCGGCGGGCGGCGGCTATGGCCTCTGGATCCTGTTCCTGCAACCGGCCGGACCAGCCGCCGTCAACGTGTCGACCGTCCCCATTCCATCGATCGCAGCGTCCGGCTCTGGCTCTCTGCGGACCACGCCCGCCAGCTTCGACGGCACCTGGAAGGTCGACACGTCCATCGGCTCGTTCTCGGACTCGACCAGCTCATTCGTCGGCTACCGCGTCCAGGAGCAGCTGGCCAATATCGGTGCGAACACCGCCGTCGGTCGAACCCCGGACGTCTCGGGCACCCTTACGTTGCAAGGCACCATCGTCACGGCCGTCGAGGTCACGGCGAACCTGGCCACCCTGAAGAGCAACGACGATCGCCGCGACGGCCAGCTCCATCGTCAGGCGCTGGAGACGGACCAGTTCCCGACGGCCACCTTCAAGCTCACGCAGCCGATTGACCTGGGCACCGCGCCGGCGGAGGGTGAGGCCGTGAGCGTGACGGCCACCGGCGACCTGACTCTGCACGGCCAGACGAAGTCCGTCCAGATCCCGTTGAAGGCCAAGCGTGCCGGCGGGGTGATCGCGGTGACAGGCTCGCTGGAGATCACCTTCGCCGATTTCGGCATCGCGAAGCCCACGTCATTCCTCGTGCTCTCGGTCCAGGACCACGGGACGCTCGAGCTGCAGCTCTTCTTCACCCGCGCCTGATTGCACGCGGAGGCGACGATCCCTCTCCATCGGGCGTTCACAGTCTGACCACAACCGCCGGTCAGGCTGATCTCCAAGGACGGCGCCATGAGGGTGCCGCGTAGAAGGAGATCACCACATCATGGGAACCACATTCCGAGTGCTGGCAGCGCTGCTCCTGGTGGGGCTGCTCGCCGGGGTCGGGATTGCCATCTACAACGCCGGGGTCAGCCAGGGCCTGGTGACGACCGCGGCAAGCGGCGCCCCCCTGGCGGCCTACCCGTACTACTATCCCGGCTTCCACTTCGGGTGGGCCTTCTTCCCCTTCGGGATTCTCTTCTGGATCCTGGGGATCTTCCTGATCATCGGGCTGGTGCGGGCGGCCTTCTTCCGACCGCGCTGGGGCGGACCGATGGGTCGGGGGCCATGGGGCCCGGGCGGACCTGGCGGTTGGGGCCACGAGAGCCGGCGACAGATGCTCGAAGAGTGGCATCGCGAGGCGCATGGCGAGGCGCCTCCGAAGACGGCCGAGCAGCCGAAGGACGGCTGATCCGACCGGAACAGACCGATGGAGAGGCGGGGGGGGGGG
>JALYLE010000195.1 GCA_030774375.1 Chloroflexota bacterium
CGCCCCAGTCGATGACGCCGGCGATGGCGCGCCGATCGTCGATCAGGACGTGACGGATGTGCAGATCGCCATGCACCACGACCGATGGAGCCGGCATCGGCAGGCGCTCCGCCTCCTCCAGCCACGACCCCACCATTGGCGGCGCGGTCCACAGCCCCGCCTCCCCGACCTCGGCTATGCGCGCGCGTGCCCGCGCAGCCCGCAAGCTCATGTCGCTGCGATGGATCGGGTCGATGGGCAGCATCGCGCCGAGCTCGCTGACGAGTCGCGGCGAATGCAGGACCCTCAGGAACTCGCCGAGAGGGCGGGCCACGCTCTCGAGATCCTCATCGGTCAGGGCGGCGTCCGCGATCTCGCGGCCAGGGATCAGCCGAGCACCGAAGAACGGCCACGGGTACTCGTCGCTGGCGGTGCCCACGAAGGCGGGAACGGGGATCGGTAGCGGAAGGTGGGGGGCGAGGTGCGGAAGCACCTCCATCTCGCGCTCCACGCCCGGAACAGCGACTGAGCGCTGTGGGAAGCGAAACGCCCAGGTCTCGTCGACGGCGTAGACCGCATTGTCCCAGCCCTCCGCCAGGAGCCGCAGCGCGGCGAACTCGAGCTGAGGGAACTGCGTGCGAATCAGCCGCTCGGCGAGGGCGACGCCGACGACGAGCTCCGGCTCCCACTCACGCATGGGAACCGCCGGGAAGAGAGGGCCGGCTCAGTACTGCGGCAGGACCGGAAGGGGCCCGAGGACGCGCGCGATCTCGTTCCGGTAGCGCGCACCGGATGGATGGCGAGCGAGCCACCGAAGGTAGTCAGGGTCCTCCTGCGCGAGCTCGACGATGGTCCGGCCGGCGTAGTGGCCAAAGTCCAGCACGGAAGGATCGAATGAGGCCGCCTGCGGGTGCCCGGGGCCGACGGGTTTTGATCCGCCCGCGGCGATATCGAAGGCTCGTTTGTCGTTGGTTTCGTCGCCCATGGCGCGCACCTCCGCAGCGTTGCGCCGATTGTCGCGCGGATCGTAGTCCTCGCGGTGCGGGCGTGCACCGGGATTTGACGCAAGTCACCGCCGGAAGACTTCGCGACCGCCGACGATCGTCATGAGCGAGTGGGCGCGGGCTGCCGGCTCATCGGCGGCAATGAGCGTGCGCAGGTCAACATCCAGGACTGCGAGGTCAGCCAGCGCGCCGGGCCGCAGGTGCCCCTCGTCCCCTCGCGCAGCAGCCTGCGCGGGACCGAGCGTGTAGCTCGCGAGGGCCTGAACTGCGCTCACAGCCTCCTCCGGTCGCCAGTCCGCGGTGCCGTCGCCGGGGAATCTGCGATGAACGGATGTGAAGAGCCCGATCCACGGATTCGGCGTCTCGATCGGCGCATCCGAGCCGAAGGCCAGGTGCGCACCGGCGTCTGCGAATGAGCGCCATGCGTAGGCGTCGGCAAGCCGACCGGCCCAGCAGAGCTCCGCGGTATCCCGATCCGATGGGCAATGCGCCGGCTGTAGGCTGGCGACGACCCCGAGGGCGGCGAATCGTGCGCGATCCTGAGCGCGGACGAGCTGTGCATGCTCGATCCGATCCAGCGGCGACGTGGGCACACGAGGCTCGCCGCGCTCGAATGCATCGAGCACCATCGCCACAGCCCGATCACCGATTGCATGAACCGCCAGGCCGATCCGTGCCGATCGTGCTGCGACCACGAGCTGGTCCAGTTCCTCGGGTGACGTGCGCAGGATGCCCGCATCACCCGGGGCACAGCTGTACGGCGCGAACAGGGCCGCCGTCCGTGAGCCAAGGGCACCGTCCGCGTAGTGCTTGGCCCAGCCGACGCGCAGCGTCTCGCTGTCTGGAAGCCGATCACCGCTCTGCAGTTCAAGCCGGCTTGCGTGCTCGATCGCGTCGGCGGGAAGGTCCACGTTCAGCCGCAGGCGGCCGTCGGCCGCTGCGCGATGCTCGACAAGGTTCGAGAAGGAGTCGCCAAACTCCGCGTACGGACCAATGCCGTTGGCGGCCGTCGCATCGCCAGCGTCCGTGGCGCCGGTGATGCCCAGCCCCAGCAGCTCTTCGACGACTTCCCCGATCGCGGAGCCCAGATCGCGGCCGGTCAGCCGTCCGGCCGCGTCGTCGATGAGGTCGGCCGCGGACTCGCGGAGGATGCCGTTTGGCGCCCCGTTGGGCGCGCGCTCGAAGCGGCCGCCAGGAGGATCCGGAGTATCGGCGTTCGCCCCGACGATCTGCAGCGCCGGCGCCGACGCCCACGCGGAGTGCCGGTCGTGACTCTCCAGCAGGGCGGGGTGACCCTGGACAGCCACCTCCAGGACGCTCAGGCTATGGACGTCGAGGGTTGTCTCGGCCCACCCGGCGCCGCGCAACCACGCCCGGGGCGGAAGGGCTGCGGCCACGGGTCGAACGCGTTCGACGAGCTCGCCGAAGTCGCGACATCCGGTGAGGTCGACGATGCTCCGGGCGCGGGCCATGCCGACCAGGTGCAGGTGGAAGTCATGAAGGCCGGGCACGATCGCGGCCTCCGGCTCGCGGATCACCCGTGCGCCGGCTGACGCGGCGTCGAGCACCTCAGGCTCCGCGCCCGAACTGACGATTACCCCGTCGGCGATCCCAATCGCTTCCGCCGTCTCCAGGCCGTCCATGCGCGCGGCAACCACGACCTGGCCGATCACCACCAGGTCGGCCCGAGGCGTCGTCATCGGTCCGATCTGGTCCGATGCCCAATGCGCGGCGTCTTGCGGAAGGCAACCGTCGGCGGACCGAACGCGATCCGCAGCAACGCGACCGGCACGACCACCAGCCAATGCGAGAGGAAGATCGCTCCGCGCGTCGACTCGATCATCAGGGTCGTCCCGCGCTGCCCGTGGGCCGCCAGCCCGGCCGTCGCCAACAGGAAGCTCCCCAATCCGTAGCCAACGAAGAGCGCCACGGGCACAGTCCAATCGGTTGGCGCGGGGAGCGGGATGGAGAGCAGGCCGGTCACAACCCCGGCGACGAAGAGCGGAGGGATGACGAATTCTCCAGTGAAGGCCAGGAAGTCGAATTTGCGCTGCAGCGAGAGCCGCGCACCGAGCAGACGCGGGCCGTGCTCCATCAAGCGACGGAGGCTGCCCTCCGCCCAGCGCAGGCGCTGAGGCCAGAGGTCGGCGAGGTGCTCCACCGCCTCCTCGCCCACCTGCGCCTCCGGCGCCAGACCGATCCGCTCCCCCGCTGCCGCCAGTCGGGTCGACAGGTCGAGGTCCTCGGTGATTGCGCTGCGGTTCCAGCCACCCACCCGATCGAGGACCTCGCGGCGCACGAACATCCCGTTACCGCGCAGCTCGGCGCTCCCGTCCGTCGCCCAGCGGCCGCACTGGCTGGCGAGGTCCATCAGCTGCTCGTCCGCCTGCGCACGCTGGAGCCAGCCTGCCTCCGCGTTGGTCGGTAGCCGCGACGCCTGGATGGCCGCGGCGTCTGGTTGCAGTGCCCACCCCTTCATGACGCGCATCAGGAAGTCCGGCGCCACGCGTGCGTCGGCGTCGAGGGCGGCAATGACGTCGCCTTCAAGATCCGCTGTCCCCCAGGCGAGCGCCGCGGCCTTGGTGGCGGGGGTGCTGCCTGCGGGTCGGACGACGACGCGCAACCAGGACGCATCGCTCGCGTAGCCCGCCGCGTCCGTCGCGACCTCTCCCGTTCCATCGCTCGAGCCGTCGTCGACCACCGTGACGTCGTAGCGCCGGGTCCCGTCCGCGCCGTATGACTGGTGGCTCAGATCCTCGATCAGGTCGCGGATCACCGATGCCTCGTCGCGTGCCGGCACGATGACGTTGACGAACGGCAGATGGGCAGGTGCCTCAACCGTTGCCGGTCGCTCCAGCGCGGCGCGAATGACCTGTGCGCCGCGAAAGGCCAGATACCCGACATAGACGACCGAGATGCCTACGACCGCCTGCATGAGACGGGCGGCGAGGCTGCTGGTGATCGCGAGCCAGGCGATCAGTCCGGAGGCGATGAGGATGGCTGCGGCGAGGAGCCTAGACGCCATCGGCCGGCTTGTCGTCTGCCCTCGTCTCCTCGGTCAGCTGCTCGCCTGCCGGATCGTCGTCGGCCGGCGGTTCGTCCGACGGCAGCTCGGCTTTCGGCTGGCCGACGAGTGGGGCGCCCGAGGGCAGCGCCGCCGATGGCATCTCGCTCGAGGGCTCGGTGACGGGCAGCCCGGCGCCCAACGAAACGTCGGCTGAGGGCTCGTCGACGGGCAGTCCCGCATCGTGCACATGCAGGCCGGCGCGCGCGTTGCGGCGCCACGAGGCGATCCCCGCCCATAGCGTGATAGCGCCCAGGATTGCCATGATCGCCGGAATCCCCGCCCCAGGGACCACGATGTTCAGGAGGTCGGCGGCCACGGGCGCCAGCAGCACCGGCAGGAAGGAGGCAACCGAGAGGAGCGTGTTGAGGATCCCAAAGATCCTGCCGCGCACCTCGCGCGGCAGCTCCTCCTGTAGGGCGGTCTGCGAAGGGATCGCCACAAAGGCGTACTCGACGCCGGCGGTCAGTGCGATGACCACAACCACGGCGATCAGCGAGAGGAAGGGCGCCAATACCTGGGGCAGGCTCTCCTGGAATGGATGCACGGCCGGCGAGAGGAGGAGCGTCACCGGTTTCACGATCGCCAGCGCCAGCAGCGTGATACCCATGGCGATCAGGCCGATGTCGATGATCAGGCGCCTGGGCACGCGGCGCGCATAGGCGTTGAGGAACAGGATCCCGAGCACGGCACCGAGGCCGGCGGGACCCATTACGAAGAAGAAGTCTCTGCGCGACAGGCGAAGGACATCGACCGCAAAGCCCGGACCGATGGCGCCCATCACCCCAATCAGCGATGCGGCAATGCCCAGGTAGATCAGCGACCACGCGATCCGCGGGGTGCGCTGCACGAAGGCAAGCCCCTCCTGCACTTCGTCCACGAGCGCCCGAAGCGCCTGCCGGGCGTCGGCCGATGGTGCCCTCTCGGGCGGCACGCCGGGGATCGTCAGGATGGCCAGCGCCGCCGCCCCGAACATGATGCCCACCACGACGTACACGACCGACGCACCGGTCGCGATCAGCAGGAGGGGTCCCAGGAAGCCAAAGCCGATACCAAACGTGGCGTTGACGGTCAGGACAAAGACCGAGTTCGCCGCCATCAGGCTCCGGCGATCGACGATGCGAGTGATCGCAGTCAGTTCGGCCGGGGCAAAGAACGCGGTGGCGGTCGCTACGAAGAGGTTCACGAGATAGATGAGCGGTACGTTGGCGTGCGTGGGGTCGCTTCCCACGAAGATGAAGAGCACCATGCCAGCGGCGCGCAGCACATTCGACCCGAACATGATCAGCTTCGCGTCCGTTCGCTCCACGATGGCGCCCGCGAAGGTGGAAAACGCGACGGCCGGGACCAGGAAGGTCAGGATCAGGACCGCGTTCGCGGTGTTCGAGCGAGACGACGAGGAGACGACGTACATCAGCGCCGCCAACACCATGTTGCTGGCCAGCTGACTGAGGACCTGGCCGCTCCACAGCGCGACGAACGAGCGGTTACGGAAGACCGATCCCGCCTCCGCCAGGTGCTCCTCGTCGAGCTCCGGCCGGAATTCGACGTGAGCCACGGCTCCTAGGCCTCCCCCTCCCCGCGGGAGACGTAGGCGGTGAATCGACGCTCAACGTCCAGCCGGTCCATCAGGATCCGGTGGCCGCAGCGCTCGCAGACCAGGCCGATGTCCGCTCCCAAGCGGACCACGCGCCAGTCCCTGCCGCCGCATGGGTGCTCGCGACGGAGTCGCAGGACGTCACCGATCCGCAGCTCGACCGGTGCGGCCATCGTCACGCGGCCTCCTCCGCGGCCGTGGCACCGGTGAAGGCGAACCGGTCAATGAGCAGCGCGGGCGCTCGCGCCGAGATTCCGCTGTATTCGGCAGCGACCAGGCGGGTCGCGTCGCTGGCTGCGGCGATCTGGCTGAAGGCCTCGGGGATCGACTGCGTGAACCGGAAGTTCCGCACCGGCCGCACGATGCTGCCGTTCTCCACCAGGAAGGTGCCGTCCTTGGTCATCCCGGTCAGGATCGCGCGCTTGGCGTGAACAACGTTGACGTAGTGGAAGCGGGTCACCCACAGCCCGCGATCGAGACGGCTCATGAGCTGGTCGCGTGGCACCGAGCCGGGTGCCATGAAGAGGTTCCAAGCCAGCGGGCCGAAGACGTTGGGTGCCGGCAGCCCATGCCCCGTGGAGACCGTGCCGGCTCGCTTCGCGGTTGCGCTGTCGTGCACCAGTGCGGTCGCCACGCCCTTGGTGACGACGTCGACGCGACGCTTGGCGACGCCCTCGTAATCCACCGTCGACGGCAGGCCGACCGGGTCGGGGCCGTCGTCCCAGATGTCCACGTTGTCGCCCATCACCTGCCGTCCAAGCTCCATGAAGGATCGCCCCTCCTGCACCGCCAGCGCCGAGAAGCCGATCCAGGAGAGGTATTCCAGGATGGTGGCGACCGCATACTCCTCCAACACAACCGGATACTCGCCCGGCTCCAGGTCGGCGGCGCCGGCCGAACGGGCCGCCTTGTCGGCGGCCTCGGCGCCGAGCGCTGCACCATCGACCACCGCCATGTCCGGCGATGCCGCCTGCGCGTAGCCCGAGGAACCGTCGTGCGCGGTCAGGACCGTGACAAGACGGGCCTGCGTGTTGCTCTCAGAGGCGCGCAGCCCGCGCGTATTCGCGACGGCCAGCGTGGCAGCTTCAGTCAGGAAGGCCCCCGATGCCTCGAGGTCATGCGCGTCGGCAACCGCGATCACGGCACGCGCCTGCGCGGCGCGGGCCTCCGGATTGGCGTCCGCGGTCGAGTCCCGCCAGCCGAACGTGGCGTGCGGCCGCACGCCATCCTCCGGC
>JALYLE010000196.1 GCA_030774375.1 Chloroflexota bacterium
CACACTCAGCGGTACCGCAGCCTCTACCGTGGCCGCGCCGCAATCGAGCGCGAGTTCGGACGGTTGAAGCATGACTACGCCCTCGCCCCTCTCCGCGTCCGTGGCCTGCGGCGAGTCGCCCTCCACGCCGACCTGACCATGCTCGCCCGGCTCTCCCTGGCGCTCAACCGAGCGCGGGCCGAAGCACTCCCGCTCGCGGCGTAGACCCTTCATAGTCGCCTCAAGCGAACAAGGAGGCGATGGTGCCTGAGCCGAGCATCAATCCGCGCGTCGATGCGGCGGTCGAGGAAATCAAGAACCGGGTCGGCCATCCGGTCCCGTGTCCGTGCTGTGGCGGCACGTCCTGGAAGTTGCCCGTCGACCTCCTCCGAGTCATGTACGTCACTCAGGGCGATCCCGACGCCATCCGGGAAGACCTCGACGCGGCGATGGGCGGCTTGCCCATGCTCGCGCTCGTCTGCGCCGAGTGCAGCTTCGTCCGGTGGCATTTCATCGCGGACCAGTAACAACCGAAGACGGAAGCGGCGCATCAGCGCTCACTCCCGCGAGGCGCTTCAAAATCGCCAAACCCTCCTAGCACCCGTCGCCGCGCGGCCATGCGCGTGCGAATGAAATGGGCGAGGATGCGGTGTCGTCCGTCGACGCCGTCCGCCTATGGTGCTTGTGAGCCCGTTCCTAGCATGGCGCAGGGGCCTCCCCGGTACGCCGGACTGTTGCCTTCGAGCACGCCCATCAGACTCGCTGTTTTCTGAGGCTCCCTCGGACGACGACCGCTGTTGTCATCGACGAGGAGGTGCCCGTCATGGAGACGATCGTTAAACGCGCGGCGGCGCTTGATGTGCACAAGGCGCAGGTAACCGCGTGCGTGCGCGTGCCCGGCCGGGGCGGCGTGCGCACACAGGAGCTGGCGGAGTTCGCGACGACGGTGCGCGGGCTGTTGGGGTTACGCGATTGGTTGAAGGCGCACCGGGTGAGTCAGGTGGCGATGGAGGCAACCGGCGTCTACTGGAAGCCGGTCTGGGCGATCCTCGAAGACGAGTTCGACTGCCTGCTCGTCAACGCTCGTCATGTCAAGCAGGTGCCGGGCCGCAAGACTGACGTCTCGGATGCCGCCTGGCTCTGCCAGCTGCTCGAGGCAGGTCTGCTGCGGCGCAGCTTCGTGCCGCCGAAGCCGATCCGGGCGCTGCGCAACCTGACCCGGTACCGCAAGGCGCAGATCGGCGAGCGTCAGCGCGAGGCCAATCGGCTGCACAAGCTGCTGGAAGACACCGGCATCAAGCTCGACTGTGTCGCCTCGGACATCCTCGGCGCCTCGGGGCGGGCGATGCTCGACGCACTGGTCGAGGGCACCACCGACCCGCAGGTGCTGGCCGAGCTCGCCAAGGGCAAATTGCGAGCGAAGATTCCTGTTCTGCGGGAGGCGCTCGTCGGCCGCTTCGACGCCCAGCACGCGCTGATCGTCTCGGCGATCCTCGCCCACATCGACTTCCTCGACGAGCAGATCGATCTGCTCTCGGAGGCGATCGCCGAGCAGCTTGCCCCTTTCGCCGCAGCGGTTGAGCTGCTCTGCACGATCCCCGGCGTGCAACGGCGGACCGCCGAGGTGATCGTCGCCGAGATCGGCGCCGACATGAGCCGCTTCCCCAGCGCCCGCCACCTCGCCAGCTGGGCCGGCCAGTGCCCCGGCAACGACCGCTCCGCCGGCAAACGCCGCTCCGGCAAAACCCGCCACGGCTCGAAGTGGCTGGACACCGCGCTCACCGAGGCCGCGATGGCGGCCACCCGGACGAAAGACGTCTACCTGGCCGCGCAGTACCAACGACTCCGCCCGCGCCGCGGCCACGGCCGGGCGCTCGGAGCGGTCAAACACTCGATCATCACCGGCTGCTGGCACATGCTCACAACCGGCGAGCTCTACCGCGAAGCCGGCGGCGACTACTTCAGCCGCCGCGACCCCGAACGCGCCACCCGCCGCCTCGTCGCCCAACTCGAACGCCTCGGACACCACGTCACCCTGGAAACCGCCGCTGCTTGACCCACCCGGTCATTTCCCATCAGGCGTAAGCCGCTTCGACGGCCAACGAATGAGCACCCGGCTCGGGCCCTCGGCGCCAAGGAAAGTGTCGCCGATCAGGGAGGTGAGCCGGTGTACGTCGGGATCGACTGGGCGAGCAGGGCGCACGAGCTCTGCGTTGTCGACGAGGAAGGGGCGGTGGTCGAGCGGTTCGGGTTCGCGCACAGCGAGCGGGATATCCGCGAGGCGCTCGAGCGGCTGACGCGGCTCGACGGCCCGGCGGCCTTGCCGGTCGCGATCGAGCGGCCCGACGGGCTGCTCGTCGGTCGGCTGCTCGAGGCCGGCCACCTGGTGGTGCCGATCCACCCGAACGCGTTCCACGCCGCGCGGCCGCGCTGGGAGGGTGCCGGCTCGAAGTCGGATCCCGGCGATGCCTACCGGCTCGCGGATCTGCTGCGCACCGACCAGCACCG
>JALYLE010000197.1 GCA_030774375.1 Chloroflexota bacterium
GGAACCTCCGCGGCAGCCAGCTGGGACCTGAAGCCGGTGGCGATGAGCGTGACCTGGAGCTGCTGTCCGAGACGCTCGTCGATGGTCATCCCCAAGACCACGTCGGCATCCGTCCCCGTGGCGGCGATGACCTCCTGGACGGCTTCGTCGAGCTCGGAGAGCTTGAGCCGGCGTGACGCCTTCACGTTCAGCACGATCGAGCTCGCACCCTCCATTCCTGCGTCGAGCAGCGCCGCCGCCATCGCTGCATGGGCGGCCTCGGCCGCACGATGCTCCCCGGCAGCCCGACCGAAGCCGACGAACGCCGCGCCGCCAGCCTTGAGCACGCTTCGGGCGTTGCCGAAGTCGAGGCTGATGCGGCCTGGGGCGGCAACCATGTCGAGGATTGCCTGGATGCTCGATCGAAGCATCTCGTCGATTGCCCGAAACGCGTCATCGATCGAGACGTCACCTGACACCGTGTCACGCACGCGCTCATTCGGGAGCACGGCGACGGCATCCACCTTCCCCATCAGCTCCTTCATGGCACGCTCGGCGACGTGATGTCGGCGCGTGCCCTCGAAGGCGAATGGCTTGGTCAGGACCGCGATCGTCAGCGCACCCTGCTGTCGGGCGATCTCGGCAACGACCGGCGCCGCACCGGAGCCGGTCCCGCCGCCGAGCCCGGAAGTGATCACGACCAGATCAGAACCAGCGAGTGCAGCCTTGATCTCCTCGGCGGCGTCGCGCGCGGCCAGTTCCCCGACGGTCGGATCGCCACCCGCTCCTTCGCGTTGGCCGGGCATGCCGATCAAGATCTTTTTCTGGGCTCGGGAGCGCCCGAGGGCTGCCTCGTCGGTATTGATTGCGACGTACTGGACGCCCGGAGTCCGAGCACGCATCGCTGCTCGGACGGCATTGGCGCCGCCGTCGCCGATGCCCACAACGCTGACCGTTCGCTGGCTTCCCGGGCGCCGGCGCCTGACGACTGCCACGGAAAGTGCCGACGCGATCAGGAAGATAAGAACGGCGCCACTCACGAGAAGGGGAGGACTCGCGAGGTCGACTGCTGGCATATGCGCACCCTAGCCGCCGATCGGATGACGACGCCAGTCGCCGAACGTACGCTGGCCGAGAACCCTAAGGTCGCATTCTCGCGAGGCTGCCAGCGCCGCCTAAACGAATATCGGTCGTCCCTTCCGGGTTAGTCATCATCTTCGTCTTATGTGCGGCCCGATGCAATGGTATAGATGGTCATCCGGGCACGATTGGACGCAGTTGGAAATTGCTCGCCGCGTTGAGTTCGTCGTGTCGCCACCTCTCGACAGGCCGCCGCTACCCAGCCAGAATCCAGCGGTGATCGACCCACCCGCCGAGACCCGCGCCTTCGGCCGATCCGTGCTCGCGCTCCTGAGTGGCGACATTACGCGGGTATCTGCGGACGCCATCGTGAACGCGGCGAATAGCGCCTTCGCCAACGGCGGCGGTGTGGACGGGGCGCTCCGGGCGGCCGCGGGCCCGGAGCTCTCGGGCGAGATGCGCCGGCGCTACCCCGCCGGCACGCCGACCGGCAGTGCGGTAGCCACCGGCGCCTACGCGCTGCCGGCGCGCTGGGTCATCCACGCCGTCGGTCCTGTCTGGGGCTTCGGCGGACGGGACAAGCTCGATCTCCTCGCGTCTGCCTACCGGAGCGTGTTGCATGTGGCGGACGCGTTGGGGGCCAAGACGGTCAGCACGCCGGCGATCAGCGCCGGGACCTTCGGGTTCCCGGGCGAGACCGCCGCCGACGTCGCGTTGCGCACGATCCGCGATCACCTCCTCGGGGAGACCGGTATCGAGCGAGTGACGTTCGTCCTGCGGCCGAACGCGGTCGAGGCCTTTAGGCGCCGGCTGGCCACGATCTGACTCAGGGCCTGTAGCCGAATTCTCCCGTTTGGATCGGCGGCTTTGCGCCAGATAAGGTGACACGACCGACCCTCACGCTGGCCGGCATGAGCTTCGCGATCGCGCTGACCGATGAGCAATGGGGGCTGGTCTTCGACCTGTTCGACCCACCCGGCCGACGCGGCGCACCGGCCCAGATCCCGCGGCGGCAGATCGTCGAGGCGATGCTGTTCATCGGACGGACCGGCTGCCAGTGGCGCTACCTGCCCGAGCGCTAAGGGAGCTGGACGGCGGTCTAGCTACCTCGCCTGGCGGGCGGCCGCCTGACCGGGGCAGGACCCAGCAGGCTGGTCTCCGTTCGGCGCTCATGCTCGGTCGGGCCATCGCAGGCGCCTCCCGAGTCGGCGGGCCCGCAACGTTGGGGGCTTCTGTCGCTGGCCAAGGCGTCCGACTGGCTTGACGCGAGCTGCCTCGCCGCCCGGATTGAGTGACTGGAAGAATTTTTGGTTACAGGGTCCTAGGATTGGCCATATGGATGCGCGCGCCGCGGAATCGCTACTGAATCTCGCGGAGCAGGCCAGCGCTGGGATCACCGGTCCGAATGCCAAGAGCTCGCTGGAGCAGCTCGAGGAGCGCTCGGCCGACCTGCTGGCGGCGATGGATTGGTTCGTCGACGCGGGGCGCACGGACGACGCCCTCCGCCTGGCAAACGCGCTCTATCGGTTCTGGATCAACAAGCAGCGATTTGACGAGGGCGCCGCCTGGTTCGATCGAGTGCTGGCATCGCCAGGTGGCGACGACGGCCTTCGGGGCAACGCCGCCCTCAACGCCGGCTTCATGCCCTTCTGGCTGGGTGACGACGAGCGCGCGGCCGAGCTCTTCGGCCAGGCCCTCGAGATCGGCCGCCGACTTGACGATCCGCCGCTGATCTCGCAGGCGCTGGGGGGTCTGGCTCGTGTGGCGATGCGCACGGATGTGGCCGAAGGCAGACGGCTCGCCCGCGAGGCGCTCGCGGTGAGCGAAGGCGCGGCTGACGAACCTGGACGCTCGAACGCGCTGCACCTCCTCGGCGCCGGCGCCCAGATCGCGGGCGACCTGCTGGAGGCCCGCGACTGGATGACCCAACGGCTGGCGCTCGGCCGGGCGACAGGCAACGAGGACCTGATCGCGTCGGAAGCCAGCAACCTGAGCATGGTCGAGCGCCAGCTCGGGAACCTCGAGACGGCGGAGGCGCTCGCGCGCGAGGCTTTGGAGACCGGTGAGCGCATCGGCGACCAGTTCACGAAGCCGTTCGCGATCAGCGGGCTGGCGGCGATCGCCACGGACCGACGCGAATTCGAGCGCGCCGCGACCCTGGTCGGTGCGGCCGAAGCCATCATGGAGGCCCAGCACATGGCCTGGCCGCCTGATGAACGACCGCACTACGAACGGATGCTGGCCGTGCTTCCCGAGGCGATGGGTTCGGCCGAGTTTGACCGAGCGCGCGCAGCGGGGCACGCGATGGCTTCGAGCGAGGCTGTCGACTTCGCCCTCGGAGCTCGCTCGGCCGGATAGCCGAGGCCGCCGGCCAGATCACGCTCCCAGGTCCCGCCCTCGGACCGGTCCCGTCGTCACCTTATCTGGCGCAAAGCCGCCGATCCGAACGGGCGAATTCGGCTACAGGCCCTAAGAGCCGCTCTCATGGGCGGCGAATAGCGCCACGGTGCCGCGGGCGTGTCCTCGCCATCCGGGGGGCAAGCTGACTCCTGTCGAGGCAGACGACTGAATGAAGCGGAGCCACGGGCATATTCTGCGTCGGGTAGCGGGGCGACCTGAGTCGGATAAGCGGGCGCCCTGAGTGGGGTAGCGGGGCGACGACGAGATGCCGCGGGCGTCAGCGCACGGGAGGACAGATGAACGGCTGGGAGG
>JALYLE010000198.1 GCA_030774375.1 Chloroflexota bacterium
CCGGACGGCAAGTCGTACAACGCGCTCCGCTTCGACTTCAACCGCGGGTATGTCGTCACCAATGCGGACTCATTCGCGACGAATGTTGACGGTGTCTTCGCCTGCGGCGACTTCGTCACCGGTCCCGCGACGATCATCGAGGCGGCCGGGCGTGCCCGCCGCACAGCGCGCGCGGTGGACGGCTGGCTCGTGGGCCTGCGTGGCGAAGAGCTCGAGGAGCTGCCAGTCATCAACCGCGCGGTGATCACCCAGTCGCTCGAGCACGACATGCCGCGCTTCTACGAGGCGACCCACCGTCAGGAGATCCCGATGGCTCCGCCGGAGCTGCGTCGCGACTTCGTAAGCCTCGTCGAGGTCGGCTACGACACGCGGAGCGCCATCGAGGAGGGCGCGCGCTGCCTGCAGTGCAACCACAACATCAACATAGATGGACCGCGCTGTATCCTGTGCGGCCTCTGCGCCGACGTCTGCCCCGAGGGCGTGATCTACATGGTCGACAAGGGGCAGGTCGGCGGCGACGACCCCGAGATCGACCTCTTCCAGTCATGGCCGCGCGGAGTCGCCATGATCATCGACGAAGAGCGTTGCATCCGATGCAACCTCTGCGTCGAGCGCTGTCCGACCAACTGCATCACCATGGATCGGCTCGAGCTCGAGCGATTCACGCCTGACGGGAAGGTGCTCTTGGAGAGCTACAAGGACAACGTCCTGGGCCAGATTGGCCAGGAGGCCGGTATGGCGGTCGAGCGGTGACCAGCCAGGAGCCGCGCAACCCGATCACGCGATTCGTCAAGGAATCGCAGATCTGGCGTTCGCTCTTCCGGCAGCCGTACCCGAACACCAGCCGCACGCGCGCCCTGGCGGTCATGAACAACGTCTTCCTGCACCTGCATCCGGTGCGGGTGAAGCGCCACGCGGTGCGCTACACGTACACCTTCTGCCTGGGCGGGATCAGCTTCTTCCTCTTCCTGGCGCTGACGGTGACCGGGCTGTACCTCATGTTCTTCTACGTCCCGTCGGTGAGCCGCGCCTACCAGGACATCGTGGCGATCGACAACTCCATCGCCTTCGGCGCCCTCGTGCGCAACATGCATCGCTGGGCGGCGCACCTGATGGTGCTGACCGTCTTCCTGCACATGATCCGCGTCTTCTATCACGGGGCGTACAAGCCGCCGCGCGAATTCAACTGGGTGATCGGTGTGCTGATGCTGTTCTGCACGCTGTGGTTGAGCTTCACTGGCTATCTGCTGCCCTGGGACCAGATCGCCTTCTGGGCGATCACGGTTGGCACCCAGATGGCCACCTACGCCCCGCTCCTGTCACGCGAGTCCGCGCTCTTCCTGCTCGGCGGCATCGAGGTCGGGCAGAACACCCTCCTGCGCTTCTACGTGTTCCACGTGATCGCCTTCCCGCTCATCATCGCCATCCTGATGGTCGTCCACTTCTGGCGGATCCGGAAGGATGGCGGCATCAGCGGACCGGTCTGAGCCAGCCTAGACTTGAGCATGAATCACCGATGACCATCGAGAAGCGACGCAACGCCACCGCGGACAAGACCGCTCCAACCCAGGCTCCGCGCCTGCCGGTTGTCGAGCCGCAGCGTGGACCCAAGCTGCCCGGGCCGCCCGGCGTTCCGGGTACCGAGCGCTTCCGCCTGCTGGCCTACGTCAAGCAGGAGTCGATGGTCAGGGTCGACAAGCGACCCGACGAGACCGTTCTCACCTGGCCGCACCTGCTGCGCGCGGAGTTCCTCATGGCCGGCCTGATCTCCGTGCTGCTGGTGATCACTTCATGGCTGATCCAGGCGCCCCTCGAGGAGATGGCGAATGCCGGCGTCACGCCTCACGTGGCCAAGGCGCCCTGGTACTTCCTAGGCCTGCAGGAGATCCTCAGCTACTTCAATCCCACGGTGGCCGGTTTCTGGGTGCCCACCATCTACCTCGTCGGGATCGCAGTCATCCCGTACATCGACCGTTCGCCGTACAAGGCCGCTCGGGATCGGAAGACGATGTGGGTCTTCTTCCTGAGCCTGATGGTCGGCGGGCTGATCGTGACCTTCATCGGCTCGTTCTTCCGGGGCCCGGGCTGGAACTGGGTATGGCCCTGGGATGGGCTCTTCTTCAACTTATGAGCCAGCTGGGGTACGGCCCGGTGCACGGTCAGCCGATTGGCGAGATAACGCGGCGCGGCTTCATGCGCCGCATGATCGGCTGGGGCGTCGGCCTCCTCTCTCTCGAGTTCCTGGGCGGCACCTTCGCCTTCCTGTGGCCGAACCTCAAGGGCGGGCTGGGCGGCGACATCGAAGTCGGAACGGCGAAGGACATCGTCGGCATCTTCCCGGACTGGGCCAAGGGCCAGCCGTACAGCTACCCCCAGGGACGCCTCTTCCTGGTGAACATTCCGGCCGGCGAGGACCTGGTCGACGGCAAGCCCGCCAACGTCGCCGACCCAAAGGACAAGGTGTTGGCGCTGTATCGCAAATGCCCGCACCTTGGCTGCAACATCCCGCCACTCTGCGACAAGAGCCACTGGTTCGAATGCCTCTGCCACGGAAGCAAGTACAACATCCTCGGTGAGAAGCGTGCCGGCCCCGCCCCGCGAGGGATGGACCGCTTCCCGGTCACCGTCGGCGGCAACGGCGTGTATGTCGTCAAGACCGGGCAGAAGATCAACGGACCGCCGATCGGGACCGCCACCTTCGACAACCGCGACACCGCAAAGATCCCGCACTGCGCGAGTTAGCCGATGCGCTTGAAGACGCTGGGGGTCATCGTCGTCACCGCGTTGGCGCTCTTCACCGTCTTCTACTGGCTGGCCGAGCAGGGACGACTGGCGGCACGTGAGAAGAGCGATGCGCAGGAGATGCTCGACTATGGCGCCCGAGTCTTCAAGAACAACCCCGCCGATCCGTCCGCGGCCCAATGCGCACGCTGCCACGGCGCCAACGGCCAGGGCGGTCCGATCCCGGGTGACGCCCAGGGTCGGACGGCGCCCAATCTGCACAGCGCGACGATCGCAGCCAAGCTCAAGGTGAACCCCGAATACGTGAACCTCGTGATCAAGTACGGCGGGGTCGTCGTCTCCGGCAACGTGAACTCCGACATGCCGGCGTGGAGCACGGAGGTCGGTGGATCTCTCACCGTCCAGCAGATCGATGGCCTCACCGCGCTCGTCACCAGCTGGGCGGAAGAGGCCGCCACGAAGTCTCAGGCGCCGGTCGCCAACACCGCCGAAGCCGGCAAGGGGATCTACAGCAGCGCCGGCTGCGTCAGCTGCCACGGCGCGCAGCTGGCAGGCGTCCCCGGAACCTTTCCGGACATCACCAACATCGGGAATGAGTTGGTCGCCAACCTGCCGACGCCGCCCAAGGACCTCGCCAAGATGCAGGCCGACTACGCAGCGGACCCCAAGGACTTCCTGACGAAGTGGATCCGCGACTCGGCGACGAACTACAACGGCGGGACGGCTACCGGGATGCCGCCGTTCCCGGCGTCGCAGCTGCCGGACGACCAGCTGCAGGCGCTCATCACCTTCCTCCTGACGCAGAAGAAGTAGCGCCGCGTGGCCACCACCTACCGCCCTCGACAGCGCCGAGTCGGCGAGCGCCTGCTCGGACAGATCGACGATTTCATGAGCTGGTTCCTGTACGGCTACGAGAGCTGGCTGGTCGCGACCCTCAAGGGTGTCGCCCTTCTTCTGTACGTGTATTTCCTGCTCACCTACGTCCCGAACTACGTCTATTACGGCGTCACGCAGTACATCGCATTCCTGAGCTTCAGCGCCGAAGTCGGTTTCGTCATTGCGGCCGCCGTGGGGAGCGGGAACTTCCTGATCCTCATTGTGGTGGGCATCTGGACCCAGGCCGCGCGGGGACGCCGTGGATTCGCCTGGAGCCTGATCCGGATCCTCGACTTCCTCCAGGTGCTCTTCGTGTACCTGCTCCTCATTCCGCTCCTCGCCTTCAACATGGCTGGCGGCACCTTCATCGCGACCACGCCCGGCCAGGAGCTCTTCCCGCTGCAGGCGCTCGGGTTCGGCACGCTGGTGGCCGGGCTGGGTGCCGCTTCGTTGGTCTACTTCTACCTCGAATACAGGCGCGTCACTCGCCGGGAAGCGCAGGCCGCGGCGGACCGTTCCGCCGCGTACCAGGCCGGCTAGCCGGGTCGAGCGCGACAACCGAGTCGACTCCATCCGTCGTCCGCTCCTGATCCACCTCGCGTGGTCCGCGGTCGTTTCGATCGTTGCCGGCGCACTGCTGGCAGCCGAGCTGTCAGCGCCCTGCCCGCCGGGCGGTCCGCTCTCCCTGGGCCAGTGCGCCGCTATGCGGCCGGTGACGATCCCCGTCATCGGTCTGGGGGCAACTCTCTACATCTCCGGCTTGTCTGCCGTCCTGTCCTGGGTCACGCGCCTGAGGGCGCGACGCCTCGCAGATCCGCGCGCCGCGCGAGACTGGTACCTGCTCGCCGCGACGATCGGGCTGCCGGTCTCCCTGCTCCTCGCCTTCACCATCGTCTCCGCCCTTCGATAGGATGGGTGCAATGACCGCAACCTCTGCACAGGAGCTCCTCGACCGGCTCGAGCCGATGGCGCGTCTCGACGGCGACCGCCTCCGGGTCACGGATCGGGCACGCTTCCGCGACGAGAAGGTCGACGATCTGGTTTTCGATGCCGTCTTCAATCCGGAGGCCCCGCTGCGCGACACCGCGCGATGGCTCATCTGGGCAGCAAGCCAGGAGCTGGGTTGCCCATCAGCCTCGATCCACGAGCTGTACCTGGCCCGCGGACGCGGCGAGTTCGAACCAACGCGCTTCACCGTTCCGGCCATCAACGTCCGGGCCAGCGCCTACCTCACCGCCCGCCAGGTCTTCGCCGCGGCCATCGAGCGCAACGCCGGCACCGTTGTACTCGAGATCGCCAAGAGCGAGATGGCGTACACCGATCAGCGCCCGGCCGAATACACCGCGGTCATCCTGGCCGCCGCGCTGCGAACGGGTTGGGAGGGGCCAGTCTTTCTCCAGGGCGATCACTTCCAGTTCAACGCGACCAAGTGGAAGGCCGATCCCGCCGCCGAGATGGACGGCCTGCAGCAGCTGACCCAGGAGGCGCTTGCCGCTCGGTTTCTGAACATCGACATCGACAGCAGCACGCTCGTCGACCTCTCGCTGCCCAGCGTCCGCGAGCAGCAGCGGGTCAACGCCGACAACACGGTCGAGCTGACGCGCCTCATTCGCAGCATTGAGCCGGCCGGTGTGACCGTCTCGATCGGGGGCGAGATCGGGGAGGTGGGGAAGTCGAACTCGACCGAGGACGAGCTGCGCGCGTACCTGCACGAGTATTTCGGCCAGCTCCATGGTTCGGGCCTCGCCGGTCTCAGCAAGGTCAGCATCCAGACCGGCACCAGCCACGGCGGCGTCCCGCTCCCCGACGGCACGATCGCCCAGGTCAAGATCGACTTCGATACGATGCGCCGCCTATCGACGGTGGCCCGCGAGGAGTACGGGCTCGCCGGCTGCGTGCAGCATGGTGCCTCGACCCTGCCCGAGGAGGCGTTCGGCCACTTTCCCTCCAACGGGACCGCCGAGATCCACCTGGCGACCGGATTCCAGAACATCCTGTATGACGGCGGCGGGCTGCCGGATGATCTGCGGGCCGAGATGATGGCCTGGTGTTTCGCCAACTGCGCCGATGAACGCAAGGAAGGCGAGACCGACGAGCAGTTTCTGTACAAGACGCGCAAGAAGGCCCTGGGCCCCTTCAAGCGCGCGCTCTGGACGCTACCGCCCGACTCAGCGGACGAGATCGCGCAGAACCTGCGGGCGAGGCTGGGCATCCTCTTCGATCGGCTGCAGGTCGGCGGGACGCGTGCGCTCGTGGACCGATACGTGCGCCCGGTCCGGCTGAACCTGCCCCGTCCAGAGGCCCTGGGTGGGGCTGTCGCCACGGCGACGGTCGCTGCCGCTTCCGTCTTCGATCACGACGACTCAGGCGAGTAGCAAGCACCAAAAACGGCCCCGGGGTCGGGGCCGTTTGGGCGGGATCGAGTGGCGCCGTCTCCCGCTCGCGCGGGCGTGAAAGTTCAGTGGGCGCAGCCGCCGGCGCGTGCCGGTGAGCCGTCGGTGTTGAACGACGAGCCGCAGGCGCAGCTGCTGACCGCGTTCGGGTTGTTGATCGCGAATCCGGATCCCATCAGTGAGTCGACGTAGTCGATCTCAGCACCCTCGACGTACTGAGCGCTGAACTGGTCGATCACAATCGGCACGCCGGCGTGGTCCTCGATGCGGTCACCCTCGCCGACCTTGTCGTCGAAGGCCAGCCCGTAGCTGAAGCCAGAGCAGCCACCGCTCTTGACGAAAAGTCGGAGGCGGGCTGCCTCCTTGCCCTCGCGCGACCGCAGCTCCATGACCTTCTGGGCGGCAGCATCCGTGAGCATCACGAGCTGGTCGGTTGCCATCGCGGGCGGCCCCAGTGGGGTGACCTGCGGTGTCGTGTCCGGCATCGTCATGGGAAGGCGGTTCTCCTCTCGCTGCTCGGTGCAGCGGAATGGGTTGGTTACGCTTCGGAAAGTATACCAGCGAGCCCGTCATGCGCGGCAATGGCCCGATCGGTTGGTCAGATTAGGCCGCAGTCTGGGATGAGTCTGCGTCGTGAGACCATAAGCAAATGATCGCCTTCGGTGATGCTGTCCAGCGCTTGGGCTTTGCGCTCCTCATAGCTGGTTACGGTACATGGGCAGTAGCCCTCCTGGTTCGACTGATCATCGTGTTCAGGACTCGAGAATTCCCGGCTTCGATCTGGGTGGTCGGCTTCTATGCCCGAACGGTCGGGACCGTTGGGATCCTGGTCATGGCATTTGGGCCGGTCATACGTGGAGATGCGTCTTGGTTGCTGCTTCTCGGCGTCTTCATCATCGGAGGTCCCGCGCTTGCGCTCCTAATTGTGCGGCCGGTGTCAGCTCGTGACTTGCTCGCCGTGAGACGCGTAATGCCTCGGAGCGGTTCGACACGGCGCGAACCCTCGTCTCCTGACACAGACGATCCCGCACCAGGCTCCGACCAAGTCTCATCTCCGTGAACGGTCAGGTTCGGTTGCCAATCGGGCTAGCGCTACGACGATCGAAGGCCGCTTCGATCCGCTGTCTTCGGCGGTCGATCGTCCGTTCGCTAGCGAGGCTGGCACTTTGACGAATCAGCGGCGTCCAACGGGGCGACTACTGACGGCCGATGGTCGTATCGCAAGTAGGATCGGCAGTCGGAGCCCAGAGGCACGTACCGCGGCCACGCGAGCGCCCATCGTCGCCCCATCCCCGGCGCGCGCAGGGCGCCATCGGTACACTCTCGGCTGAACCCCGCTTGCCTTCAGAGGAACCCCGTTACAGGAGGCGACTCTCCGTGAGACTTGCCAGCCGCATGGAGCGGATCGGGACCGAGACCGCCTTCGAGGCGGCGGCGCGCGCCCGCGCCCTGGAGGCAACCGGACGAGAGGTGATCCATCTCGAGATCGGCGAGCCGGACTTCGACACGCCGCGCCACATCTCCGAGGCGGCCGCCCGCGGCCTCCTGGAGCAGGGGATGACGCACTACACCCCGGCCGCCGGTATCGCGCCTCTTCGCGAAGCCATCGCGGCCGACGTGAAGCGCTGGAAGGGGATCGAGGCAAGCCCCGAGCAGGTCGTCGTCACGCCCGGCGCCAAGCCGATCATGTTCTACGCCATGCTCGCCCTCATCAATGAAGGCGACGAGGTGATCTATCCGAATCCGGGCTTCCCCATCTACGAGAGCATGGCGCGCTACGTGGGCGGGACCGCCGTGGCGGCGCCACTGCGCGAGGCGAACGACTTCCGGATGGACGTCGGCGAGGTCGCCAGCCTGGTGACCGACAGAACGAGGATGATCGTCATCAACTCGCCCCACAACCCAACCGGCTCCACGCTCAGCAGCGACGACATCCGCGAGATCGCCCGGATCGCCGTGGAGCACGATCTGGTCGTCCTCGCCGACGAGATCTATGGTCGCCTCCAATACGAGGGCGAGCCGCTCTCGATCGCGACTCTGCCGGGTATGGCGGAGCGCACCATCACACTCGACGGTTTCAGCAAGACCTTCGCCATGACCGGCTGGCGGCTCGGCTACGGGATCGTGCCCGAGTGGCTCATGCAGGCGTTCAGCACGCTGGTGATCAACAGCGTGAGCTGTACGAACGCGTTCGCGCAGGCAGGCGCCATCGCCGCCCTGACTGGCCCGCAGGACGCAGCGGACACCATGCGCGCCGAGTTCATCGCACGACGCGAGCTGATCGTCGAAGGTCTGAATGCGATCCCGGGTGTGACCTGTGTCATGCCCCACGGGGCCTTCTACGCCTTCCCGAACGTTTCAGCGTTCGGCCGCACGAGTGCCGAGGTCGCGGATCATCTCCTCTACGACGCCGGCGTCTGCGGCCTGGCAGGCACATCGTTTGGTCGCTACGGCGAGGGCTACCTGCGCTTCTCGTACGCCAACAGCCGCGAGAACTTGCAGCGCGCCCTCGAGCGGGCCACCGACTCGCTGGCCAAGCTGGAGCGGACCGGCCAGCTCGCGTCGGCTGCATCGGCCTAGCCGATGAAGACGTCGCCCCCGCTCACGCCGGAGGCGCTGTTCGAGCGCGCCACCGGCGATTTCGAGCGCTGGGAGGTCGTCAAGGACGTGATCGACGAATCGATCGACCTGGCGCTCAACTACCGCCAGAGCGGGCATCCGGGTGGATCGCGATCCAAAGTTCACCTGCTCCTGGCAACGCTCCTCTCGGGAGCCATGCGCTGGGATATCCGACGCCCCTGGCGCCCCTTCGCGGACCGATTCGTCCTGTCAGCTGGACACACGGTGCCCCTCGTCTATGCCACGCTCGCGGTCCTCAACGAGACGCTTCGCGCTCGCCACGAGCGAGACCCGAATCCTGACTTCGCGTTCCCCGATGACGGGCGCTGGGCCCTCACCTGGGAGGATCTTCTCAAGCTGCGCCGCCGAGGTGGACTGCCGGGGCACGCCGAGATGGAGGGCAAGACCCTCTTCCTGAAGTTCAACACAGGCCCCTCCGGGCATGGAATGCCGCCATCGGCGGGTGAGGCGACCGCGCTCAAGCTCGCCGGCTGCGAGGAGGTGAAGGTCTTCGTCGTGGAGGGCGAGGGTGGCCTAACGCCCGGCGCGAGCCACGAGACGCGCAACAGCGCCTGGGGCCTTGGTCTCAACAACCTCGTCTTCCTGGTCGACTGGAACGACTTCGGCATCGACGACACGCCCATCTCGCGTGTCGTGCACGGCACCCCCGAGCAATGGTTCAAGGTCTATGGCTGGCGCGTCACAGGAACGCCGAAGGGATCGGAATGGGAGCCGGTGACGCGCACCGTACTCGAGGTCGCTCGCGGCGAGAACCCCGAACGGGTGCCTTCCATGGCCTGGTTCCGGACGCGCAAGGGGCGCGGCTATGGCAAGTACGACAACAAGAGCCACGGGACCCCATGGCCGATGAACGCACCGGAGTTCTGGGCGGTGCGCAAGGAGTTCATGGCTACCTACGGCGTCGAGTACGTTGGGGTCGACGAGGCCGCGCCGGCCGATCCGGCTGAGCGCGAGGCGCAGGCGCGCGCCAATTTCGCGGTCGCCATGAGCGTCCTGCGTCGCGATCCATCGCTCATCGACGCGATCACCGACCGCCTCGTCGAGGTGGCCGATACGGTGCCGGACCACGTCGCCGGCTTCAACCTGGGCGACGGAGGCGCAACGATCTTCGACGACCATCGGCTCGTCGCCTTCCGCGACTATCCGCCCAGCATGTGGAAGCAACCCGGGGAGAAGGCGCCCAACCGCGCGGCGCTGGCGACGTGGGGCGCGTGGGTCAACACCTTCGCCAAGACCAACTACGGGCGCCCGCTCGTCATCGCCTGTTCTGCCGACCTCGCCGAGTCGACCAACATCATCGGGTTTGCCAAGGACTTCGACGGTGTGCCGGGCTGGGGATGGTATGACCGCGACACCAATCCGCGCGGCACGCTCCTGCCGCAGGAGATCACCGAGTTCACGAACTCAGGGCTGATGGTCGGGCTGGCAACCGTCAACCTGGCGGATGACCCGATGGCGACCTTCAATGGCTTCTGGGGGGCGTGCTCGACCTACGGCTCGTTCAGCTACCTGAAGTACGGACCGATGCGCCTCTTCTCGCAGCTGGCGCAGGACTGCGAGCTCAAGGTGGGCAAGGTGATCTGGGTCGCCGGTCATTCGGGCCCGGAGACGGCCGAGGACTCGCGGACCCATTTCGGCATCTACGAGACGGCCGTCACCCAGCTCGTCCCGGAGGGACACATCGTCGACCTTCACCCGTGGGAGTACAACGAGGTGCCCGTGGTCCTCGCCGCCGCTCTGGCCACCGACATGCCAATCGTGGCGCTGCACCTCACCCGACCGGCGGTCGAGATCCCCGATCGCGCGGCACTCGGCATGGCCTCGCATTTCGAAGCGGCACGCGGCGCCTACCTGATCCGGGACGCACGGCCCGGGAGCCAGAGCGCCGGCACTGTCTACGTGCAGGGCACCGTCACGACGGCGAACGTGGTGAAGATACTGCCGGAGCTCGATCGCGCGGACCTCAACGTGCGGATCGTGGCTGCCATCAGTCCGCAGCTCTTCCGTCGGCAGTCGGCGAAATACCGCGACCGCATCTGCTCGGCGGCGGACAAGTGGGACGGGATGGCGATCATGAACCGGACGCTGAAGCTGGGTCGCGACTGGGTCGACGGACCGCTTGCCGCTGAGTATTCGCTCAACCCGGACTGGGACGACCGTTGGAGGACCGGGGGGACCGTCGAGGAGGTGATGGACGAGGCGCACCTTGGCCCAGATCACATCCTCGAGGGCATCGAGCGCTACGTCAGGGACGTGAAGCAACGCCGCCGGCGGCTGCGGGATCTGCTCGAGGCCGTGGAGCGTGGTCACTGATGTCCAGCGGTCCGGTGCCCGATCTGCACCAGCATCCTTATGAGCACCGCCGTCCGCAACGGCCACGGCACCTCCCGCGACGCGTCGAGCCGCCGCCGGAACGGGGCGCGCCGCCCGACCTCACGCTCTTCCTCTATGTCGGGCTCGGACTGGTCGCCGTCCTGGCCGTGGTGGCGGTCCCTTACGCGGTCGCCTATCTGATCCGCTGGGTCACCGGAGGGTAGCACTCAAGCCACGTGGATATTCCCTGGTAATAATTCGAGCCGCTCAAGCTTGCGCGGCTCAAACTCAGCGCTCAAACCTGGGCGGTCCAGATGTAGACCTCGCCCTCCTCGACCTTCACGCGAGGTCGCACCAGGGCCGGGAGTGAGACCGGGTAGGCCCTCGCGTCGCCCCGATAACCGCCCGTCGCCTGCCACCGGTCCGTCCCGTTCGCCAGCTGTCCGGTCATGTCGAAGCTCGCGCCGTGGCACGGGCAGCGCAGGTCCTGCCAGTCGGGTCGGAAGTAGAGCGTGCAGCCCATGTGGGTGCACACCGAGCTCAGCGCACGGATCTCGCCGTGGTCGTTCACCACGTAACCGGAGAAGGCCGCCGTGGCAAAACGAACGGCAGAGCCAGCCGGAAGATCAGCGACGCTCGCCACCTGCGTCCAGAATCCCTCGCCTCTGACGAGAGGAAGGCTGCCGCCGAAGGGCCGAGCAGCCGTGGCGGTCGGCTGGCGCAGGATCGCGACGCCCAGCGCGCCTGCTGCGAGACCGACAGCGGCACCGATGCCGCCCTGCAGCAGCGCCCGGCGTGAGATGCGGACGCTTCCGGTCGGCTCGGCGCCATCGACGGTTGGGGCTCCGGAGGGATGCTGCTCCCCCGCTAGCGCCGCATGGCGCAGCGGGAGCGGCGTGCGGATGGAGGCGATCCCCTCATCTGCCTGGCGCATGCGAAGGCGGAGCTGCTCGATGAACGCCGGATCGGGATCTGCTGCCTTGCCGGACGCAGCTGCCGCCAGCTCCGCCGCCGTGCGGGCCATCTCTGCCTCGTCTTCGGAGCCGATGTGCTCAGGTGACGGGCGGCCACCCGCCAGGAGCGCATCGAGATAGGCCTCAAAGCGGTCTGCAGCGGGCAGGTCATCGGGTGCGTCGCGCGGCCCATGCGAGTCGCCAGGATCGCGCGGTCGATCAGCCATCCGTCGCCTCGCCCAGGACCGCCGCCTTGCGCAGCGCGCGGTATTGGAGCACCTTGGCGTTGCCGCGGGTGATACCCATGCGATCCGCGGTCTCCGCCACCGAGAGGCGCTGGAGGAATCGCAGCTCGAGGACGCGGCGGTAATTCTCCGGCAGCAGCGACAGGAGCCCTTCGACGCGCTTCCGCGCGCGATCCTCGCCAGCCGCCTCGCTCGGTCCCCGGTCCCGGGACGCGCCGTCGAGCGGATTGGACACATCCGCCGGTTCCCAGGCATCGCCCAGCTGGTCGTTGCCGACGATTGGCAGCCTGTAGAACGCCCGCCAGTAATCAGCGATAGCGTTCTGGCTGACGCGATACAGCCAGCTGGCGATCTGGCCGTCCTCGCGGGTGGTATCGAGCTGCTCGACCGCGCGCATGAACACCTGCGCCGTCAGATCCTCAGCGTCGGGACGGTTGCCGACGCGGGCATACACGAACCGATAGATCGGGACGACGAAGGCGTCGTAGACCTCCTCGAATCGGCCGCGGGCCGGTTCATCGTCAGGTCGGGTGACCATCGGTGTGTCTACGGCCCTGGTTACGCCGGTGTGCCGGTCAGCCGCGTGGGCGGAGCGGTGCCAGGAGCGCGGCAATCTCCTCGAGGAAGAGCGCATCGGTGGAGTCGAACGCACCAACGTCATTACCATCGATGTCGATCTCGCCGACGACCTGGCCCTCGGCAAAGATCGGCACCACGATCTCGCTGCGCGTGCTCGCAAAGCAAGCCAGATAGCGTGGATCGGCGTTCACGTCATCGACGATTTGGGTCTGGCCGGTCGAGGCGGCAGCGCCGCAGATCCCGGTGCCGATTGGAATACGGGTGTGCTCGGTCGCCTCCGGGCCGATCCATGGCCCCAGGACCAGCTCGCGTCCGTTTGCGTCCAGCCAGTAGACCCCCACCCAGTCGTAGTGCTGGAACCGCTCGTGGAGCACCTCCACGGCGCGCTGCGCCGCCGCGTCCGGCCCAGGTGCTTCGGCGACCTCCTGGCGCAGGAGGTTCATCGCGTCGCCGTGCTGCGTCGGGCGCTCCTCGGCGACGGGATGGCTCATCGACCGATGCGGCTCGCGACGGTCAGTCGCGGGCCAGCCAGCGCTCGGCCCAGGCGTCGATGGGACCGATTGCGCGGCGCAGGTCCGCCCCCTTGCCGGTGAGCGAATATTCGACCCAGGGAGGCGTCTCCGAGACCATGTGGCGGTCGATCAGCCCCTCATCCTCGAGGAGACGGAGGCGCTGTGAGAGGGTCGCCGAGTTTGCGCCTCCAAGCGCATCCTGCAGCTCACAGAAGCGTTGCGTGCGGTCACCGAGCTCCCGCACGATGCGAAGCACCCACTTCTGGCCCAGGACGTTGAGGGCGGCGGTCGCGGCGCACTCCGCTTCACGGGCAGCCGCGCGGCGCTCGGCGCGCGAGCGCACGTGTGGCGCGGTCGGTGAAGGGAGCGCGGCGTCCATCGGGCGGCAAACGGTAGCACCGGCCCCATGGAGGGTCAACCGAGGTTGGGTGGACGCCTGGGTGAGATCCTCACGGCGGCCAGGGAGGGGGAGATCGTTCCCCAGCCACGACCCTCAGCCGTTGGGCAGAATCGGGCAGGGGAAGTCATCCGGCTGTTATTTCACGACGATGGTCATGTGCATGCCCGGGTGGATCGTGCACGTGACCTGGTAGGTCCCCGGTTTGTCGAACTTCGCGGTTCCCGCGGTGCCCGCCGGCAGGTCCAGGTTGAAGAGTGCATTTGGATCCGCGACGCCCTTCACGCCGTTGACAGCGTTGTGGCCGATGGTGTCCCGATTGCTGAAGGTCACGGTGGTACCCGCAGTCACGTTCAGGGTGGCTGGCGAGAACGCGAGGTTCTCGATCGTCACCGTCGACCCAGCGGTCCCGCTACTCGCGCCGGAGCTGGCACCCGCCCCGCCGCTCGATCCGGCTGCGCCAGGGCTCGCCGCGCCGCCGCTGCATGCTGCAAGCAACAGGCCGGTGACGACGATCATCGGGACACCGCCAAATGCCGTGCGGGTCAAGCGCTGGGCGCGGGGGGATCTGGTCAGCTGATCCATGGGAATGACTACTCCTCTGCCGGACGATGGGACTGCCCCCCGTACGCAGGCGGTTTCAGCATTGTGACCGGGCGTCCTCCGACGCCGCGGGTCATTTGACGCGCCCGTCGGGCCGCCGCATAGTGGCAATCACCCACTCCCAGCCCGCGCGTCGAGCATGCCGCAGACCACGATCTACGCCTCGCCCCGGTCCGTGGGCGCCCCGGAGCACTTGCCCCCGGCCGTCACCACTCACGAGCTCGCTCGCCTCTTTGGCGGGAGCGCCGCCCTCGCTGGCGTATCGCTCTCCGTGGAGGCGGGACGATGCGTTGCCCTGCTGGGTCCGAACGGCGCCGGCAAGACGACCCTCCTGCGAATCCTGTCAACCGCGATTCGCCCCTCCTATGGCACGGCGGCGGTAGACGGCATCGGTGTCACGGAGGCGCCCGATCTCGTGCGGCGCCGCGTCGCGTACCTGGGACACGCCTCGGGGCTGTACGACGACCTGACTGCCCGCGAAAACCTGGCTTTCGCCGCCGCAATGCTCGGAATTGTGGCCTCGAGCGCCGTTCCACGCATCACCGATCTCCTGGACCAGGTTGGACTTGGCGCCCACGGCGGCGAGCGCGTTCAGGGCTTCTCTGCCGGTATGCGGCGGCGCTTGGCGCTGGCCCGCATCCTGCTCGCCCGTCCCAGCCTGGTGCTCCTCGACGAGCCGTTTGCCGCCCTGGATGAGGAGGGGATTCGATTCGTCGAGGGTCTGCTGCGCTCCTGGCGTCGTACGGGCGTGACGACCCTGGTGGCCTCGCATGCGAGCGAGCGGCTCTTGGGTCTGACCGACGCGGCGATCCACCTGGCGGACGGGCTGGTGGCGGCAGCCGAGGGAAGTGGCGTGACGGCAGTCGTTGACGGCCCACGCACCGGAGCACGCCCGGACGTTGGCCCATTGCCAGCTGGACCAGTCGGAGCAGGCGCGTGAGCGACGTCCGCGGCGGCCTGGCGATCGCGTGGGCGATCGCGCGAAAGGACCTGCTCGCCGAGCTGCGCGGGCGACACGCGGCAGTCAGCACCTTGACCTTCGCGGCGCTGGTCCTGCTCCTTTTCGGTTTTGCGCTCGGCCCGGATGCGCGCCGCCTGGCCGTTGCCGCTCCTGGGCTCCTCTGGCTGGCGCTCGTCTTCGCCGGGCTGCTGGCCGTCTCGCGCTTCCATCAGATCGAGACCGAGGATGGCGCCCTCGAGCAGCTGGCCCTCTACCCTGTCGATCGGCGCGCGATCTATGCGGGCAAGGCGCTGGTGGGCGCGATCGCGATGGTGGTCCTTGGCATCCTCGTAATTCCCGCGGTCGCCCTCCTGTACGCGGTCAACATCGGTCCGGCCATTGCGGTTCTGGTGCTGACCGTGGTGCTGGGAGCCATCGGCTTCGCGGCGGCAGGCACCTTCTACGCCGGCGTTACCGTCCGGATGCGCGCCAGGGAAGTCATGCTGCCGCTCTTGGTCCTGCCGATCATCGCGCCGCTGCTGCTCGCCGCGGTCAAGGCGACCACCGCTGCGCTCACCGGCGATCCGTTCGGCGAGCTGCCGGCCTGGCTCCAGCTGCTCGCCGCCTTCGACGTCGTCATGCTGACTGCGGGCGCGGGGACGTACGGCTACCTGCTGGAGGACGGATGAAGACGCGAATCCTTGGCTTCGTGGCGCTCGCAGCGGTGCTGACCGCAGCGGGATTCGGCCTCTTCGTCGTACCCGCGGACCTCAACCAGGGCGACGCCCAGCGGATCATGTACCCCCATGTCGCGTCGGCATGGCTTGCCTACCTGTCCTTCGGGGTGACCGCGCTGGCCGGGATCGGGTGGCTCTGGCGCCGGGACCTGCGCTTCGACGCGGTCGCCGTATCGTCCGCCGAGATCGGAGTCATGTTCACCGCGTTCGCCATCTGGGGCGGCATGATGTGGGCGCGACCGGTCTGGGGCACCTTCTGGCAATGGGAGGACCCGCGGCTGACGACCACCGCGCTGCTGCTGGCGTTGTACGTGGGCTACCTGCTTCTCCGGCGGCTGTCGGACGACCCGGCGAGACGCGCCACGCGGGCCGCGATCGTGGGCCTGGTGGCGGCGGTCGACATCCCAATCGTCCACTTCAGCGTCATCTGGTGGCGCGGCCTGCACCAGGGACCGACCTTCCTCGACCCGAACAAGATCCTGCACCCGGCTGCTCCGCTCCCCTTCGTGCTGGCACTGGTCGGAATGGTGCTTGCGTTCACCCTGACCTGGAGCTGGCTCCTGATCCGCCGCTATCAGCTCGCACGCATACAGGCCACTCGTGAGGAAGCGGCGCGATACGGCCGAGTCGTGCGCGCACGTGAGAAGGCGCTCGGCAAGCAGACGACCGCCACGAGGCCGATCGAGGCCGGTGACGCCACCGAGGCGGCCCGATGAAGGACGTCGCCTTCGTGATCGCCGCCTATGGCGTGATCATCGGCGGGCTGGGCGTGTATGCCCTCGCGCTGCTCAGGCGCCTGGCTGCGGCGCGACGGCAAGTCCCGCCCGAGGTCCACAGGGAAAACCCCATCGATCAGGGAGACGGCGGCCGGGCATGACCCTGGCGCCACCGGTCCCCGCGGCGGTGCCTCGCCGCCGGCGGTGGGGCATCCTGCTCGCCGTGGCCGTCGTCGTTGGCGTCATCGCGTACCTGGCCTTCAGCTCCGTCGGCAATGCCCTTGTCTACTACCTGACTCCCACCGAGCTGGCAGCGCGCGGTGACCGTGCGATCGGAGAGATGGTCCGCCTGGGCGGCCTGGTAAAACCCGGCTCGCGCCACGGCCCCGACACTGATCTCACCTTCATCCTGACCGATGGCACCACGGATATCACGGTCCACACCACGACCGCGCCGCCCGCGCTGCTGAGGGAGGGGATCGGCGCCGTCGTGGAGGGATCGTTGGGTGCAGGGGGCACCTTCGCCGCGGACCAGGTGCTGGTGAAGCACGACGAGAACTACGTCGCTCCCTCGGCGGGCGCCATACCCAGCCACATCGCGCCGACGGCCCAGCCGTGAGCGACGAGTGATCCCGACCCTCGGCCACGTTGCGGTCGTCATCGGTCTGGCGCTGAGCGTCTGGGCTGCGATCGCCTTCGTGGTGGGCGGGCGGCGGCGCGACGACGCGCTGCTGGCGAGTGCCCGACGATCGGTCTATGCCACCTTCGCGCTCGCCGCTCTGGCCTGCGGGGTGATGGTCACCTCGCTGCTGACCCATGACTTCAGCGTGCTCTACGTCGCTCGCAACAATGCCACAACAACGCCGCCGTTCTTCTCGGTGATCTCGCTGTGGGCGGCGCTCGAGGGGAGCATCCTCTTCTGGACCCTGCTGCTGACCGGATACGCCAGCCTGGCCATCTGGCGGCACCGTGATCGGCACGCGGCCCTCATGCCGTGGGTGGGGGCGACGCTGGCGCTGACCGCCACCTTCTTCTTCGCGGTCATGACCTGGCCGGGCAACCCGTTCACGCGCGTGACCCCCGTGGCCAGCGAAGGGCCCGGACCCAACGCCCTTTTGCAGAACCATCCCTTCATGGGGCTGCATCCGCCCCTCCTGTACCTGGGCTACACCGGGCTGGCGGTCCCCTTCGCCTTCGGGGTGGCGGCGCTCATCACCCGTCGCACCGACGAGGAGTGGCTCGGAATCGTGCGGACCTGGACGCTCGTGCCCTGGATCCTGCTGACGCTGGGGATCACCGCCGGCGCCTTCTGGAGCTACGAGGTGCTGGGCTGGGGCGGGTACTGGGCATGGGACCCCGTCGAGAACGCCGCCCTCCTGCCATGGTTGACGGCGACCGCATTCATCCACTCGTCGATGGTCGCCGAGCGGCGCGGCACGCTGAAGATCTGGACGGTGGCGCTGGTCATCGCCACCTTTACGCTCACCCTGCTGGGCACCTTCCTCACCCGCTCCGGCGTCGTGAACAGCGTCCATTCCTTCACCCAGTCGGCCATCGGGCCGTGGTTCCTGGCGGCCATCATCGTCGCCCTGGGAGGCTCACTGACGCTCCTGGTCTGGCGTCTGCCCGAGCTCGCTGATGCGCGACCGTCCGGTGCACCGGTGAGCCGCGAGTCCGCGTTCCTCTTCAACAATGTGATCTTCCTGGGGATCACCTTCGCAGTGCTGTTCGGGACCCTGTATCCGCTGGCCGCAGAGGCGATCAGCGGCGTCAAGGTCAGCCTGGGGGGCCCGTGGTTCAGCCAGGTCAACGCACCGTTCTTCCTGCTCCTCATCTTCCTGATGGGTGTTGGGCCGGCGCTTCCGTGGGGGACGGCGCGCTGGAGCACCGTGCGCGAGCGCTTCGCCATCCCGGTGATCGTGGGGGTGCTTGCCATCCTGGCCGCCTGGGCGCTCGGCGTGCGGCAACCGGCGCCGCTGGCAACCCTGGGGCTCGCCCTCTTCGTAGCCGCGATCATCGGTGACGAGGTCGTCCGCGGCGCGCGGGCGCGGGGTCGCGCGCGAGCCGAAGCTCCGCCGGTCGCCGCGTGGCGGCTGGCGACCCGCAATCGGCGCCGATATGGTGGCTACCTTGTCCATCTCGGGATCGTGGGCATGGCGACCGCCGTCGCCGTCAGCGCAACCCTGGGAAGCGCGACGACGGCCACGCTCCATCCAGGGGAATCGCTCAGCGTGCGCGGCTACACGCTGACCTACAACCGCCTTGTCACGGAGCCATTGGCGGATGACCCGCGCGTGATCGAGACCCGCGCTGAGGTCGCCTTTGCCGGCCCGCGATCCGGCTCCCTGGCCACCGCCCTGCGCGCCTATCCGAATGCGCAGGCGGAGATCGCCTCGCCGGCGGTGAGCACCAGCCTGGGCGAGGACCTGTACGTGACCCTGCTCGCCTACGACCCGGCGACGCAGACCGTCACCCTCCGGGCCGTGGTCAACCCGCTCGTCGTGTGGATCTGGCTTGGTGGGTTGGTGGTCGGCATGGGCGCCGTCTTCGCGATCTGGCCCGACCGGCGCCGCGTGTCGGCAGATGTGGTCGCGACCACCGAGGCAAGCCCGGGTCCCGCTGCGGGCTCGGCGTCTGACCTTGGAGCGCGCGGCGACGCCCTTCCCGCGGACGCCGCGGCCTCGCTGCGCGAGGGAGCGTGACAATGCGCCACCTCCGCTGGCTGCTGATCCCGATCGTGCTCGTGCCGCTTGTCTTGGTCCTCAGCTACGGTTTCGGCAGGGACCCCGCCGAGATCCCATCGCAGCTGATCGGCAAGACGCTTCCCTCGTTCCGCCTCGTGACGCTCGACGGCCAGACGGTGACGGCTGAGGAGCTTCGGGGGAAGCCAGTCCTCATCAACTTCTGGGCCAGCTGGTGTGCGCCGTGCGTCGCGGAGCATGCGATTCTCCGTCAGGCGCAGCGCCGCTACGGCGATCGGGTGGCGATCGTGGGCATCCTCTACCAGGACACCGCAGGCCGCGCGCGCAGCTTCGTCGCTCGCTACGGCGGCGACTGGCCGGTCCTGCTCGACCCTGGCGGCACCCTGGCGCTCGACTTCGGGGTCACCGGACCGCCAGAGAGCTACTTCGTGGACGCCGCAGGCATCATCCGAGCCAAGCAGTTCGGTCCGCTCACCGACGCGACGCTTGAGGCGCGCGTCTCCCCGCTGCTTGCCACGGCCAGGATTGATCGATGAGGAGGCTGGCGCTACCAATCGCGGCCGGCGCCTCGTTGGCGTTGGTGGCGTTGGTGGGTCTGACCCTCCTTCGCCCGGCGGCCCAGCCGACGCGGACCGAGCTCGCGCAGCAGCTTGCCGGCGAGCTGCGCTGCCCCGACTGCCAGGGCCTCTCTGTCGCAGATTCGCCGTCAAGTTCGGCAGCCGAGATCCGGAGCCAGATCGACCGGTTGCTCGCCGCCGGCCTTTCGGCCGACCAGGTGCGGAGCCACTTCGTCGATCGGTACGGCGAGTGGATCCTGCTCGCTCCGCGCGCACCGATCGCGTGGCTCCTGCCGGGCGCCGTCGTCCTTCTCGGCCTCGCCGGCCTCTGCGCCTGGATCTGGCGGGGTGCCGCCCGCCCCGCGACCGGAGACCTCCAGCCGCCGCCAACCCAGGCGGACCGCGACCGCGTTCGCGGGGAGGCGGAGCGGCTCGATGCCTGACGGGGTCGAACTTCTCCTCCTCGTTGCGGTGGCGGGCATCTGCGCCGCCCTCGTCGGCCTGCCGCTCCTCCGTCGGGGCGCCTCCGCAGGCGAGCGGTCCTTGCCCGAGGCGGGTGACGATCTGGCGACGCTGACCGTCCGGCATCGGATTGCGCTCGAGGCGCTCCGCGACGTCGAGGCCGATCGACGCGCTGGCTCGCTCGACGACGCCGGATATGCGGCATTGCGCGATGAAGCCGAGGGTCATGCAGCGCGCACGCTCGCCGCGCTCGAGGCCGAGCAGCGTAACCCTGTCGCGCCCACGAGCCTGCGATCAGTCCATCCGCCCGCCCGACGGGTGGCCATCGGCGCAGGAGTCGCGCTTATTGCCACCCTGGTCGGGGGATGGTTCTTGCCGGCGCCCTGGACGCTGGCCAATCAGACGGTCGTCAACGAGCAGCTCGCCGCCGTGCAGAATGCCGAGGCCAACCGCCAGGCGCTGATCCATGGGCTTCTCACCGAGCTCAGCGCACACCCCAACGACGCGCCCCGGCTCGTCGCCCTGGGACGCGCGTACCTCGACGGCGGGACGGACCCGGATCGCCAGCGCGCCGGGATCGTGCTGCTCGAGGCGCTCAAGGTCGACCCAACGTCGCAGGACGCCTATCGGCTCCTGATCACCGCGTACCTCAGCGCGGGCGACTACACCGATGCGGGAGCGGCGACCGATGCATTTGCAAAGGTGGCGATGAACCCGGCCGACGTCGCCTTCTTCCGCGGCCTCATCGCGTACCAAGGGAGCGGGGCCCGATCCGGTGCGGTGCGCTGGTTCGACCAGTTCCTCCGGCTCGCCCCGGACGACCCGCGGGCGGCCATGGTGCGTTCGTTGCGGGCGGAGGCTGCCGGCCAGCTGCCCGGGTCCTCTCCGACGGCGTCGACCCCCTAGTCCTGGGTCACGCGCTCCAGGCTGCGCTGCAGCTGCTCAAGCTCGCGCGTCGGGATGCGATCAAGGAAGTGCCTGCCCACCCCGCGCATGTGAATCGGCGCCGCGCGGAGCAGCCGGCGATGGCCGGCATCGGTCAGGAGGGCCCACAGGCCGCGCCGATCAGTCGCACAGCTCGTGCGCTTCACGAGCCCGGCGCCCTCGAGCCGATCGATCAGGCGCGTTGCCCCGCTTCGCGACAGGACGAGCCGATCGGCGAGGTCGCTCATCCGCAGCTGGTGCCGCTCCGCGACGGCGAGCTGAAGGAGAACCTCGTAGTCAGCCAGCGAGAGATCCTGCTCGGCCTGTAGCTCGCGCTCAAGCTCCCGCGTGACGCATGCATGTGCGCGAAGGAAGACGGCCCACGCCGCGAGGCGGGGATCGTCGGGGCGCACCTTCTCGTGCTTCGTCGTCTCGTTCGTGGCGGATCCCCCAAATCGATAGTTGATCGCTCAATCATAGTTGGTGGGCGGGCGATCCACGAACGAACGCCAGCTTCGTCGGGTGCGCACCCTTCACGCGATCGGGAGCTGGGAGTCCGGTTCGTCGAGGCTGAGACCGGGTGGTTCGTCGGCCAGGGAAGAGGTCGCCCTTTCCTCGACGACCTCGAAGCGGCGGCTGTCGAGGAACTCGCGCTTACCCTTCGCCGTCCTGTGCCACAGCTCGACGATCACGGCGCTCGGGAACTGCTCGGCCTCGATCACGAGCAGCTCGGCCGGTCCATCGCCCTCGCGGGCCCCCTTCTTCTTGCTCTTGGCCAAAGGTCTCCCTTCGTGCCGCGCGGTCACGCGGCCTGTGGCAGCTCGATCCAGAAGGTGCTGCCCGCCCCCTCGCGGCTCTCAACTCCGACCTTTTCTAATTTAGCCTGCGCGATATGCCGAACGATGGCCAGGCCGAGCCCGGCGCTGCCCGTGCGCAGATCGTCCCCGCCTGGCTCGGTCTCGCGGGCACGCGATCGGTCGACCTTGTAGAAGCGCTCGAAGATCCTGGGCAGATGCGCGGCCGGGATCCCCAGGCCGTCGTCAGAGACAACGAACCGAATCCGGCCGGGCGCGACCTCCCACCCGACCCGAACCTCGCCGCCGGGGTGGCTGAACTTGATCGCGTTGTGAACCAGGTTGATGAGCGCCTGCCCCAGACGCGCCGGATCGGCGGCGACCAGAAAACGTGCGTGGCTCGGGGGATCCAGGGCCTTCAGGGTCACCCTGCGGCGCTCCGCGAGCGGCGTCATGCGCTCCATGATCGCCGCCATGACCCCCTCCGGTGCTGTTGGCTCCAGGCCGAGCTGCACCTCGCCGGATTCGATCATCGACAGCTCGAGCAGCTCGTCGACGAGCTGACGCAGGTGGTCGACCTCGCGCTCGATCTGCTCCGCGAAGTCCCGCGCGGTGGCTGGGTCCTCGACCGCGCCGCTCGACAGCGTTTCGGCGATGAGCTTGATCGAGGAGAGGGGGGTACGCAGCTCGTGACTGATGTTGCCAATGAAGTCGCGCCGCACGCGCTCGACGCGACGGATGCCGGTGACGTCGTGGAGGAAGAGCAGGAGCCCGGTCGTCGCCAGTGGGATGGCATCCACGAGAAAGGTCCGGCTCCCGAGCTGGCCGAGCT
>JALYLE010000199.1 GCA_030774375.1 Chloroflexota bacterium
ATCATCCTGATCGCGATCGTTCGCGCGCTCCCGGGACGATCCCCCGTCTGACGCCCTCTTCCGGCCGGCGCCGAGAGCTCACCCTTGGCTGGGCGTCAACCTCACGAGTAGCGCTCGTCGAGGAATCGGCGCCAGCGCCGGAAGGCATCGTCGAAGCGGCGTTTGCGCCGGTCGTAATCGGTCAGGTATTCCCGATCGATGACGAGCGCGGCGCCGTTCCCGCCTGGGGCAAGGGGCGCGGCGCGACCAACGTAGGCCGAGAGCGCGAAGTACGCGGTGCGCATGTCGGCGGCCAGCTTGCTGGCCTCGCGTTCGCGGTCCGGGCCGGGGCTCAGCCCCTCATCGGCCTCCATCCTGGGCACCCTCCTCTCCATCGTTCGCGCCGACTGCGTCGGAAGCCCGAAGTGAGCTCGGGTCGGGCGTCCGAATGACCGCGGGCGGCAATCGGCCGCAGGCATCGTAGCGCGGCCAGGTGTCGGGTGGCTTGTTGGAGGTCATGGCTCCCTCCCTGTCCGAGTAGCGTAATCCCTGACACCCACAGGAGAGCCCATGATCACCGTCCGCCGCAACAGCGAGATCTACGACGCCTCGGGCGGCTGGTTCCGCGCCCGATGGCATTTCAGCTTCGACACCTACCGCGACCCCCAGAACGACAGTTTTGGTGCCATGCGGGTCTTCAACGACGACCGCCTCATCCCCGGCGCCGTCTGGCCGCTTCATCCCCATCGCGACGTCGAGGGGCTGACCTACGTCGTGGAGGGCACGTTCGGCCACGAGGACAACGTGGGCGGGCCGTTCGGTCCCCTGCCAGCAGGCTCGGTCCAGCGCATGACGCTCGGGTCCGGCGCCCTGCATTCGGAACTGAACGCTTCGAAGACGGAGCCGATGCGCTTCATCCAGATCTGGATCCTGCCCGACACCGGCGGCCTGACACCAGGCGTCGAACAGCGCGTCTTCAGCAAGGCTGACCGCACCAATCGGCTGCTGAGAGTGATCGGTCCCGAGGGTGGAGCGGTGGTCAAGGTGCACCAGGACGCATCCGTCCACGTCGCCTCCTTGGAGCCCGAGACTGAGGTTGTGCATCCCATCGGTCCAGGCCGGGGCGTGTACGCCTACCTGATCGAAGGGGCCGCCTCTCTCGATGGCAAAGACCTCGCCACCGGCGATGCCGTCAAGGTGACCGATGAGCCCCAGCTCGCGATTCGCGCCCAGCAGCCGAGCGAGCTGATCCTGGTCGACGTGCCCATGGAGTTCGAACCGGCCGGCATCTGGAAGGGCCGGATCTAAGGAGGTGAACGCGGTGGATTCGCGATTCCATGACGCCATGGCCCTGGGCTACACCTTCAACGAGCCGACAGTGGTGTTGGGCGGACCAATCCTCGGCACGGACGTACTGGTCGACGTGAAGGTCCAGGTGCCAATCGCGATGATGAACCGCCACGGACTCGTGGCAGGTGCGACCGGCACGGGCAAGACGAAAACACTGCAGATCATTGCGGGCCAGCTTTCGGACGCTGGGGTGCCCAGCTTCGTCGCCGACATCAAGGGCGATGTGACCGGCATCGCTCAGCCCGCCGATGCGTCGAATCCGAAGGTGCAGGAGCGCGCGGCGCAGCTCGGATGGACGATGAAGCCTCAGGGCCATCCAGTCGAATTCCTATCGCTGTCGGGACAGCTCGGCGCTCAGGTCCGGGCCACGGTGCACTCCTTCGGTGCGGTCCTTCTCGGCAAGGTCATGAACCTCAACGAGACTCAGACCTCGGTCTTATCGCTGGTCTTCAAGTACTGCGACGACAACCAGCTGCCGCTCCTCGATCTGGCCGACCTCCGAACGACGCTCCGTTACCTTAGCTCGGACGCCGGGAAGGAGACACTCGCGGACTACGGCGGCATGTCCACCCAGACCGTGGGGGTGCTGCTCCGCGCGATCTCGACCCTTGAGGAATCAGGCGCGGACATCTTCTTCGGCGAGCCGGAGTTCGACGTCAACGACCTCATGCGGACGACCGCTGATGGCAAGGGTGTCGTCAGCGTGCTCGAGCTTTCCGACGTCATGGACAAGCCCCGCCTTTTCAGCACGTTCATGCTCTGGATGCTCGCCCAGCTGTATCACACCGCCCCGGAAATGGGCGACCTGCCGAAGCCCAAGCTCTGCTTCTTCTTCGACGAGGCCCACCTCCTATTCGCCGATGCATCCGAGGCGCTGATGGAGCAGATCGAGCTGACGGTGCGCCTGATCCGCTCGAAGGGCATTGGCGTCTTCTTTGCAACGCAGGCTCCGACCGATGTCCCGAGCAGCGTTCTCTCGCAGCTCGGTAATCGAGTGCAGCATGCCCTTCGGGCGTTCACGCCCGACGATGCCGACAACCTCCGGAAGACGGCACGCACCTTTCCGACGAGCGATTTCTACGACGTCGAGAAGGTCATCACATCGCTGGGGATCGGCGAGGCCCTCGTCACGGTCCTGAGCGCGAAGGGCGTGCCGACCCCGCTCGCCGCAACTCGACTCATCCCTCCGGACTCTTCCATGGACGCGTTGGAACCAGCGACGTTCCAGGGTTTCATCGCGTCCAGTTCCTTGCGTGGCAAGTACGGTGCTAACGTCGATCGAGAGAGCGCGCACGAGATCATCACCTCGAGGATCAAGTCCGCCCAGCAGGCGGCTGGCCAGACAAGTGCGGCGGGCAGCCCGGGTTCAACGTCGCCGGCCCAGTACGAGCGCGAGGTGCAGCGACGGGCGCAAGAGATGGCGCGCCAGCAGCGAGCCGCGGAGCGGCAGGCGACCGCGGAGCGCCGAGCCGAACAACAGGCCGCGCGGGCACAGGAGCGGCAGCGCGAGCGGGTCCTTCGCACGGGAACCAAGATCCTGACGTCGCGAGTCGGTCAGGACATCATTCGCGGCGTGTTCGGAACACTGTTCGGCAAGCGCTAGCGGCGTTACGTGATCTTCAGGCCTGGCGGAATCACATCAGGGCTGGGTGGGTACGCAGGGTCGAGTCCCTCGAGCACATCGCCGAGGATGTCGGCGACGGCAAGGTTCCGAAACCAGTTGCGATTGGACGGGATGACGT
>JALYLE010000200.1 GCA_030774375.1 Chloroflexota bacterium
TGTCGCCGGACAAGCGCGCTCGACTGGGACTCTTCCTGGCCTTCCAGTACCCGAGCGCCATCCCCGGCGTTACGGTGGCAAGCTTCCTGCGGAACATCTTCAACGCGGTCCATCACCCCAAGGACCCAGCGGCCGACGAGACGGGACAGGCACCCAAATACACCGGGGTGCCGCTCGCCAAGTTCCGCCGAATGATGGAAGAGAAGATGGCGGTCCTGAAGATGGATCCGGGCTTTGCCAGCCGCTACGTGAACGACGGGTTCTCCGGCGGCGAGAAGAAGCGTCTCGAGATGCTGCAGATGGCTGTCCTCACCCCGCAGCTCGCGATCCTCGATGAGACCGACTCCGGGCTCGACATCGACGCGCTGCGGACCGTGGCGGAAGGCATCAACGCGAGCCTCTCGCCGGAGATGGGGGTGCTGCTGATCACCCACTATCAGCGCATCCTCAACTACGTGAAGCCTGAGTTCGTTCACGTGCTGATGGACGGCCGTATCGTGATGTCCGGCGGCGATGAGCTCTCGCACCAGCTCGAGGCGAACGGCTACGACTGGGTCCGCGAGCAGGTGGGCCTCCCGACCGGAATCGGCGACGAGGCGGCCGAAGCCGAGCGTGCCGAGCCAGTCGCAGAGCACGCGTAGACTGGAGGGACCGATGGCCGTACAGCCGCTGCAGAAGCAATCCACCGCGATCCCGGGAGCGTTCTCGGGCACCGCGCTGCGCGCTGACTTCCCGGCTTTCGAGACACCAACGCGAAGCGGCAAGCGGCTCGTCTTCCTGGACGCTGCCGCCTCGTCGCCCAAACCGCGCACCGTCATCGAGACCATGGGCGATGTCTACGCGCATCACTACGCCAACGTGCATCGGGGCATCTACGAGCTGTCGGAGGACGCCACGAACCGCTTCGAAGGAGCGCGACGGAAGGTCGCCGCCTTCATCGGTGCCTCGTCGGAGCGCGAGATCGTCTTCGTTCGCAACGCCACCGAGGCGATTAATCTCGTCCGCTTCAGCTGGGGACGCGCCAACGTCGGCAAGGGCGATCGGGTGATCACCACGCAGCTCGAGCATCACTCGAACATCGTGCCCTGGCAACAGCTCTGCGCCGAGGCCGGCGCGACGCTGGAATACGTCGCCATCACCGACGACGGCCGGCTCGACATGGACGATCTGCGGACCAAGCTCCAGCCGAGCGCTGGCCGCCAGCCTCGCCTGTTGGCCGTGGCCCTCGTCAGCAATGCTCTGGGCACGATCAACCCGATTGGGGAGATCGCGGGACTCGCTCATGAGGCCGGGGCGCTGCTCCTGGTCGACGCCGCGCAGGCCGCTCCCCACATGCCAGTGGATGTGGCGCAGCTCGACTGCGACTTCCTGGCCATCTCCGGGCACAAGATGCTTGGGCCGTCGGGGATCGGCGCGCTCTGGGCTCGTCGCGAGCTGCTCGACGCGATGCCTCCCTTCCTGACCGGCGGCAGCATGATCATTCGCGTCACGCTGGAAGGGGCGGAGTGGAACGAGGTCCCGCACAAGTTCGAGGCCGGGACGCCCGCGATCGTCGAAGCGATCGGCCTGGGAGCGGCAATCGATTACCTCAGTGCGCTCGGCATGGACCACGTCCGCGAGCACGAGCGCTTCCTCTTCGAGCGGGCATGGGATGCGCTGTCGGAGATCCCGGGTGTCCGGCTCCTGGGGCCGGCGGATCCGGAGATCCACGCCGGGGTGATCAGCATGCTCATCGACGGGGTCCATCCCCACGACGTTGCTACGATCTTCGATCACGAGGGCGTGGCGGTCCGTGCGGGGCACCACTGTGCGCAGCCGGTGATGCTCCGCTACGACGTCCCGGCCACCACCCGTGCCAGCTTCTACGTCTACAACGACCTCGACGACGTGCAGGCACTGGCCGATGCGGTGCACAGCGTCCAGCAGGTCTTCGGCAGCTAGGCCCGCAGAGCGACCCAGGCGGAGCGACCCATGGACAACCTCTACCGCGACTTCATCCTCGAGCACTATCGGAGCCCGCACAACAAGGGCGTCCTCGACCCTGCTGACCTGCATTTCGCCGATTCGAACCCGACGTGCGGCGACGAGATGAGCATGACCCTGCGCCTCGACGGCGCGAAGCAGAGCATCGACGACGTCGCATTCGACGGGCGCGGCTGCGCCATCAGTCAGGCATCGGCCAGTATCCTCACCGACGAGCTGCGCGGCATGACGATCGAGCAGGTCAAGGCGATGGATCCAAAGCAGGTCCTCGAAGCGCTGGGCGTGCCCATCGGTCCAGCCCGGCTGAAGTGCGCACTGCTGTCGTACAAGGTCCTCGAAGGCGCCGTCAACGGGGCCGAGGTGGCCTGGCCCGAAGAGGCGGAGGCGGTCGGGTGAGCCGATCCTTCCGTGGCCGGCGGCTGAGCTGCCTTCAGTCGACCGGGCGCTGTCCGGGGTCCGCGAGGCGCCACATCGGGCGCGCATAGCTGTTCGCAGCTGTCCACACCGATGAACGCCCTGGACGCAACCGCGAGCCGGGGCAGTTTCATCTCGAATCGAACCCACTAATCACCGGAAACGAGAACCTGCAGATGACCCAGCAACAGACAACCGCCCAGCCCACCGCCCGCGAGGTCACGGTCTCCGACGCCCTCCGCCTCGCCGAAGCGGGCTACCGCATTCTTGATGTCCGCGAGCCGCTCGAATGGAACGACGGCCATATCCCCAGCGCCACCCTCGTGCCGCTCAGCGACCTCCTCGAGAAGATCGAGCAGGTCGTGCCCGACAAGGCAACGCGGCTCGTCGTCCACTGCGCCGTCGGCGCGCGATCGGCGCGGGCGGTGGCCGCGTTGGGAACGTTGGGGTACACCAACGCGGTGAGCATGCACGGCACCCTCAAGGAATGGCGTGAGCTCGGCGGCGGCTGGGAAGCTCCTACGCCGCTCCTCTCCGCCGATCAGCTTCGGCGCTACAGCCGGCAGCTGCTGATCCCCGAGGTGGGGCAGAAGGGGCAGCGCACGCTCCTCGACGGCAAGGTCCTGCTCATTGGTGCTGGCGGGCTCGGTTCGCCGAGCGCGCTCTACCTGGCCGCCTCGGGTGTTGGCACCATCGGCCTCGTGGACGACGACGTGGTGGAGGAGAGCAACCTCCAGCGCCAGGTGCTGCACACCACTGACCGGGTCGGTATGCCCAAGACGGAGAGTGCGCGGATCTCCATCAATGCCTTGAACCCGGAGATCCGTGTGCTCGAGCACAGGGAACGCCTGGACGCTGCGAATGTCGAGCGGCTGATCGCGGAGTACGACGTGATCGTCGACGGGACCGACAACTTCGACACCCGCTACGTGCTGAACGACGCGGCGGTGAGGCTGCGCAAGCCGATCGTCCACGGCTCGATCTACCGCTGGGATGGACAGGTGACGACCTTCGTGCCGTTTGCCGGGCCGTGCTATCGCTGCATGTATCCGACGCAGCCGCCGGATGAGCTGGCTCCGGCGTGCTCTGTCGCGGGCGTGCTGGGCGTCCTGCCCGGCATCGTCGGGATGCTGCAGGCTAACGAGGTCTTCAAGCTGCTTCTCGGCGTCGGGGAGCCGCTTGTTGGCCGGCTGCTAATGATCGACGCCATGTCGACCACCTTCGACGAGGTCAGGGTCTGGCGTGACCCGGCCTGCCCGGCGTGCGGCGAGGGCGCCGTTGAGGCGAGCGCTGGGAATCCCGTGAGCGCCATCGCTGCGGACGACGCGGCAGGCGCGACCGCGCGCTCCAGGTGACCAGCGTCCGGATCCCTCCGGTGCTGCGTGACTCGACTGACGGCGCTCGAACCGTGACCGCCAGCGGCAGCACCGTGGCCGAAGTGCTGGGCGACCTCTTCGAGCATTACCCCGGTCTTCGCGAGCGCGTGACCCAGGGCGGAGATCTGTCGCCATTCGTCAACGTCTACGTCAACGACCGGGACGTGCGCTATCGCGAGGGCCTCGACACCCCGGTCGGGACGGACGACACGGTCATCCTCCTGCCGGCCATGGCCGGCGGCCTGCGCTAGTCCGATGTCGACGCCTGCCGGCGAGCGCGCCGGCGGCAGGGCACTCAGCGTTCCGGCTTCCGACAGCGCGAGG
>JALYLE010000201.1 GCA_030774375.1 Chloroflexota bacterium
ATCCGCGAGTGGCTCGAGGTCCAGGGTCAGACGCATGGCTTTGGAAGGCTGCTGAGCGAGGAGCTTTCCCCGCGACAGCTCCGCGCGGAGATCGGCGAGGCCCCTGCCCTCTATCCCGCCGATTTCACCTAGACCGATGGGGGCGGCGTTCGGCGGGGCGTCGGGCGGGGCGTTCGGCGGGGCGCGACGAGCCGTCGACGTATTGCTCATCGGCGGCGGGGTGGCAAGCGTTCGTTGCGCACGAACCCTCCGGCGGCGAGGCTTCACGGGCAGCATCCTTCTCGTCGCCGAAGAGCCGCATTTGCCGTACAACCGGCCGCCCCTCTCCAAGGAGCTGCTGCGTGGCGAGGCGCCGGTCGAGCTCGCCGCGGCGGAGCCGGAGGCGTGGTACGCGCGAAATCGTGTCGAGCTACTTACCGCGGCTCGGGTGAGCGAGCTCCATCCCGGGGACCATCTCGCGTTGCTCGCCGATGGGAGCAGCGTCTTGTTCGGGAACTGCCTGCTGGCGACCGGCGCCGCGCCCCGGCACCCACCCGTCCCGGGCGGCGAGGAGGCGCTCGTTCTGCGCTCGCTCGACCAGATGGCGACCCTCCGGGGACGCGCCAGCGCGGCCGGCGTTGGAGCGCCGGCGGTGGTGGTCGGGGGAGGATTCATCGGAGTAGAGGCGGCCGCGTCTCTGGCCGCCCTCGGCCTGCGACCCACGGTGCTGGAGCTCGCAGGCGGCCTTTGGGGCGCTACGCTGGGTGACGAGGTCTCGACGTGGGCGAGCGCGAGCCTCGAGGCGGCGGGAGTCGATGTGCGCCTGCGCGCGGGTGTGACTCGGTTGGAGCGCGACGGTGTGTGGGTCGATGCGGAACACCTGGCGAGCGCGCTGACGCTGGCCGGAGTTGGCGTCCTCCCCAGGAGCCAGCTGGCCGAGGCCGCGGGGATCGATGTGGGCGACGGGATCATCGTCGACGATCGACGTCAGACGAGTGCCCCGGGCGTCTTTGCCGCCGGCGACGTCGCCCGGGCACCGCTGCCGCTAGCGGATGGCGCGGCGGTGCGGGTGGAGCATTGGCACGCAGCACGCGAGTCGGGGGAGGCGGCCGCGCTGGGCATACTCGGCGAGCCCGTGCCGGCCGCGAAGCCGCCATGGGTTTACAGCGAGTTCGCCGATCAATTGCTGGACGTGGTCGGCTGGGCTCCCGACTGGGACGACACGCACGTCATCGGTGACCCCGATGCTCGCGGCGACGACGACAGGGCGCGCTTTGCCATCGCCTACCTCCGTAGTGGCGTCGCAACGCAGCTGGCGATTGTCAACGGCGCGTTGGTGATCGAGGAGGCCCGGGCCTTGATTGCAACTCGGCCCGATGGCGCGGCGCTCGACGCGCTGGAGGTCGTGTGGCGCCGGGCTGGGCGGGGGTGACTGCGGCAGGGTGGTGAACGCAGACGCCGATAGCTACCGGACGCGCCTGGCTCCGCCGGAGTCAACTGAGGGCGGAGTAAGCGCGGAATAAGCAATCGGTTATGCCGCGCTCGGCATGCTCAACGGATGGACGACCTGCGCCTTGGTAGGACCGTTCGCGCGGTTCGAGTCCGGCGCGGCTGGCGGCAGCGCGACGTCGCTGGCGCCGCCCACTGCTCCGTATCGACGGTTTCGCGCCTGGAGCGCGGTTTGATCGAGGAGATGAGTATCGCTGTGCTGCGCCGCAGTCTGGCGGCGCTTGAGATTCGTCTCGACCTTCGGCCCCGCTGGCGAGGCGGGGACCTGGATCGGCTCCTCGACGCGGCGCACGCGGGACTCGCGACGGCGGTCATAGGTTTCCTGTCTGGATTGGGGTGGGCATGCCGGCCCGAGGTCTCGTTCTCGATCTTTGGCGAGAGGGGATCGATCGATATCCTGGCGTGGTTCCCCGCAGCGCGCATGCTCCTCGTCATCGAGCTCAAGACGGCGATCGCAGATCTGCAGGACCTGGTCTCGGGCCTGGACCGCAAGATCCGACTGGCGCCCCGAATCGCTGGGGATCTGGGGTGGCGGCCTGACTTCGTCAGCGGTTGGGTAATCGTGACTGAGCGTCACACGAATCGGCGGCGCGTCGTTGAACACGGCGCACTCATCCGCGCTGCCTATCCGGTGGACGGACGCGCGATGCGCGGCTGGGTGCGCCGACCCTCGGAGCCAGTTCGAGCTCTGAGTTTCTGGCCAGATTCTCGCCACGGGACAGGGAGGCGTGTCAGCCAGCGGGCTCCGGGTGACGAGCGGCCTCCGAGAGGAACCACTGAGCACGATTCAAGCCGCGCCTCTTCTCTGAGCGCCACGATCCCGAGCATCCCCGCCCGCAAAATGCGCTATGCGGTCCGAGGGCGAGAATCTGGCTAAGATTTGTTCCACGGACGCGCGATGCGCGGCTGGGTTCGCCGACCCTCGAAGCGAGTTCGAGCTCTGAGTTTCTGGCCAGATTCTCGCCACGGGACACGGAGGCCGGTCAGTCGGCAGGCTCCGCGTGGCAAGTGGCCTCACCAAAGGAACCGTTGAACACGATTCAGGCCGCGCGGCTGCTGTGAGCACCCCGATCACGAGGATGCGCGCCACCAAAGAGTGCCTGGCGGTCTGGGCGCGAGAATCTGGCCAAGATTTGCAGGCGCACAGGCAGCGTCGACAGAGCATGCCGCGAGGGTCGCTGAGCGCCGGGCGAGATTGACCGCGAGCCGCTTCTGGGCGACAATCAGCCCATCACCGACCAAATCGGTCGGATTTCTGTGACCTGAGCGCGTCGAGCGCGCGACGAGGTGAGATGGCCGTTCCAAACCCTGCACTCAGTCAGCTGCCGGACAACTACAAATACGGCTGGCACGATGCCGAAGCGAAGTCCCTCAACATTGCCAGGAAAGGGCTCTCCGCCGAGGTGGTCGCCGAGATCAGCCGCTTCAAGGGCGAGCCGGAGTGGATGACCAAGCTCCGCCTCAAGGCGTACCGCCACTTCGAGGCGCGCCCCATGCCGACCTGGGGTGCGAACTTGGCCCCGATCGACTTCCAGGACATCTACTACTACATCGCCCCGACAGACAAGGCTGTGCAGTCCTGGGACGACGTGCCCGACTACATCCGGCGCACGTATGACAAGCTGGGAATCCCCGAGGCTGAGAAGAAGTACCTCGCGGGCGTCGGTGGGCAGTACGACTCCGAGGTCGTGTACCACAACATCCGGGCCGACCTCGAGAAGCAGGGCGTCATCTTCATGGGCACCGACCAGGCGCTCAAGGAGCACCCGGAGATGTTCCGCGAGTACTACGGCACCGTGATCCCGCCCAATGACAACAAGCTCGCGGCACTGAATACCGC
>JALYLE010000202.1 GCA_030774375.1 Chloroflexota bacterium
GCGTTTCCCTGCGGGTCGAGGTCGATGACGAGGGTCGGGGTCCCAGAGAGTGCCAGGTAGGTCCCCAGATTGACGACGGTCGTCGTTTTTCCGACGCCGCCCTTCTGGTTGGTGCAGGCGGTAACCCTGACCACACGCGCTCCGGTACGAGTTCAAATGGGTGCCTAATTCTACCAGTTTTACCCGTTATCAGCGGCTTCCGCGACGCTTACCGAGCCCCGCGAGAGGCGATGTTTCACGGGAAACATTGATGGCAACGCCAGCCTCTGCGGCCTGGCACAAGAATCGCTGCGCCTCGCTGCCCGCCCAGCCCGCGGCTATACTCCCGGCGACCGTCGTAGCTGCCTGTCGAGTCCCTCCTCCGCCCTCCGGGGATGAACCGATCACCTACACCAGCGCTCTCCTTGCCGTCCTCGTCGGGATCATCCATGCCGGCCTCGCACCCGTCGTGGTGGTGAGTGGCGTCAAGCCGAATCTGGTGCTCGTCGCAGTGGTGCTGGTGACCACTACCTTCGGCTTCCAGGCCGGAATTATGTGGGCCTTCATCGCAGGTCTCACCGCCAATCTGCTGATCCCCGAGCCGTTGGGCTCGATCCCACTGGCGCTTCTTGCGGTCGCAGTCCTCGTCGCTGCGGGCGACCGGCTGTTGGGGCGCCTTCCGTGGGTATATCCGATCCTGGCGGCGCTCGTTGGCAGCGTGCTGGCCGATGCCGTCAGCCTGGCTTCCCTGGCCCTCGTCGCAGGAGGTTCCCTTCAGCTTGGCGTCCCCTCGGAGCTCATTGTTCCGGCCGCGGTCCTCAACGCCACGATCGCCGGCCTGCTCCTGGTCCCGCTTCGGCTCATGATGCGACGCTACGGACCGGAGCAGAAGCCGGCGTGGTGAGCGCAAACACGTTCGCTGGAGGGATGGGTCGTCGTGGCTGATCTCAATGAGGGCCGACTCGATCTCCCGCGGTCTGGGCCGCGGCTGATCGCGTTCGCCGTGGCCGCCGTGCTCATGTTCGGTGTGCTCGGCGGTCGCCTTCTCCAATTGCAGGTCCTGAACGGGAGGGTCTATGCCGAGCGCGCCGCGGCATTGATGACGACCGAGGTGGCAATTCCCGCCCCGCGCGGGGTGATCTTCGATCGCCTTGGTCGGCCATTGGCGGTGAACGTCCCATCCTGGACGATCAGCGCGGTGCCAGCCGACCTGCCGAAGACAGCGACCGCCTTGAAGGGGGTGATCGCCCAGGTAGCGGCAGCAACGGGCGCGGATGCCGCCGCTCTGCAGACGCGCATTGACGCATACCAGGGATCTGAGTTTGATCACATCCCGCTCGTCCGGGGCGTTGCCCGCGAGGCGGCCCTGCTCCTCGGTGAGAAGGCCCAGGTGCCTGGGATCGTCATCGATGTCGATCCGCAGCGGCAATATCTCGACGAGACGGGCGCAGTCGATGGGGCGCTCCTCGCCCACATCCTGGGCTACACCGGCCCGGTGACCAGGGATCAGCTGGCGACGCTGGAGACGAAGGGCTACCTCCCCGACGACCAGATCGGCAAGGACGGCGTCGAGCTCTCCTACGAGGATGCGCTGCGAGGTACCTACGGGTCCCAGCTCGAGGAGAGAGACGTCCAGGGCCGACCGCTGAAGGTGATACGAACGATCAGCGAACCGGTCCCGGGCAAGAACCTGATGCTCACCATTGACGCCCGGCTGCAGCGGATGGCGACGCAAGCGCTCACGTGGGGCATGAGGACGGCCGGCGTGAAGCAGGGCGTCACGATCGTCCTGAACCCGCAGACCGGCGAGATCCTGGCTATGGTCTCGCTGCCTTCGTATGACGACAACACGTTCGCAGGCGGGATCAGCGCGGCCGAATTCAAGGCGTACGTGACCAATCCGAATCAGCCCCTGCGCAACCACGCCATCGCCGACATCTACCCACCGGGCTCGACCTTCAAGCTGGCGACCGGCACCGCGGCCCTCGAGGAGGGCGTCACGACCGCTACACGGAGGTGGCCCACCTACGCCTGCTATCACATCCCCGGAGCACCCGCCAGCCAATGCCTTTTCGACTGGAACCGCGCCGGTTTCGGGGCGCTCAACATCGTGCAGGCGTACGCCAAGAGCTCAGACACCTTCTTCTACCAGATGGCCATCCACCTGGGCATCGACCGACTTGCGAAGTGGGCGCACAACCTTGGCTTCGGGGCGAAGACCGGCATCCGCCTGCCGAGTGAGGCAACAGGCATCGTACCGAGCACGGAGTGGGCGCAGAGCCAGGGGCGCGCATCGGTCTTCACCGGTGAGATCGCCCAGGCGGGGATCGGTCAGAACGTCGTTGCGGTCACTCCACTGCAGCTGGCCAACGCCTATGCGGCCCTGGCCAATGGCGGCCGGCTCATGCAGCCCATGATCGTCAGGGGCGAAGCCAACGGTGCGGGCAAGGTCACGACGCCGTATCTGCCCCAGCTCATCCGACGGCTGGCGGCCGATCCAGCGACGCTACAGCTGATGCGCATCGGGGCTCGCGATGTGATCACCACCGGACACGCCTTCAACATCCGCGACGTGCCGCTCCCCGGAACCCTCTCCGGCAAGACCGGCACGGCAGAGTTCGGAACCAAGCTCCCGAACGGCGCCCTGCCCTTCCACTCCTGGTTCGTTGGCTGGCTGCCGTCCCGTCCAGGCGCAACCGACGCGACGCTGGAAGTGCTCACCTTCACGTACTCCGCGACGGTGCCCGGGAACGTCTCGACCGAGGTGGTCAAGTACTTCATGCAGATGTACTTCAAGGTGAAGGGCGACTACCGGCTGGATCCCCGAACGCTGCAGCGCCTGAGCGGGGGAAACTGAAGATGGCCGACCGATGAGTGCTGTAACCGCTACATTTGTTGACTCTGTGCGTGGTCGGGCGTGGCGCGCATTCGATTGGCAGCTCCTGCTGTACGTGGCGCTCCTGATCGGCCTGGGGGTGGTGATGGGCTACTCCGCGTCGTTCAACGAAGCGGGTCAGGCCTCAGGTGGGATCAGCCAGACGGTGAAGACGCTGATCTGGGCCAGCATCGGTCTGACCATCTTCTTCGTGGCCGCCTCGATCGACTATCACTGGCTCTCGACCTTCACCGCCCCGATCTACTTCGTGATCCTTGTTCTG
>JALYLE010000203.1 GCA_030774375.1 Chloroflexota bacterium
AGGTTCGCGACCACGTCGAGGTTGTCGCACAGCGCGAGATCCTGGTAGACGGTGGCGATTCCCAGGGCGGTAGAGTCCTGGGGAGTGTGTATTGCGACCTCCCGCCCCTTCCACCGGATGGTGCCCTCGTCGATCGGGTAGATCCCCGCGATCGCCTTGATGAGGGTCGATTTGCCGGCGCCGTTGTCGCCAACGAGGGCGACAACCTCACCCACATCCACCTCGAAGCGGACGTCGGTCAGCGCCTGGACGGCGCCAAACCGCTTGCTGATCCCCTCCATGGCCAGAATGGGAACTTTTTCTGTTTTGGCCATCTCGTCCTCCGAGGGTTTGGCGTTAGACGAAGAAGACGGCGGGAGCATGCATCTCCCGCCGTCCGAGGGTCGAGTGCGAGCGACGCCTACTTGACGCCGGCGCTCGTGCAAGCCGCGGCGAAGTCCCCCGTGCAGATCTGCGCGGCGGTGTAGAACCCGTCCGCGACGACCGAGTCCATGACCGACTTCGTCCCCGCGGTCTTGCCGTCGAGCGTCACGCCGATGACTGCGATCTTCTCGGTCGGGACCTTGATCGTCCCGTTGTCCTCGGTCGAGTTGAACTTCGCCGCATTCGGGGTCTTGCCATTGAGCAGGTCGCAGGCGACCCCGGCCGACTCCTCGGCGAGGGTCTTGTACGGCTTGTAGACAGTCATGAACTGGTCGCCGGTCACGATCCTCTGGATCCCCGCGAGCTCCGCGTCCTGGCCGGTGGTCGGCTTGGTCTTCGGATCCACGCCGTTTGACTTCATGGCAGCAATCGCGCCACCGGCGCCACCGTCATTGGCGACATACACGCCGTCAAAGCCGTCCTTGCCGAGCTGCGCGATAGCGGCTTCCATGATCGACTGCGCCTCGGTGGCCAGCCAGTTCGCCATCGCGTCTTCCTTGACGATCGTCACCTTGCCGTCGAGGACGCTGTGGGCGCCGGCCTTGAAGAGCGAGGCATTATTGTCCTTGGGGGAGCCGTTGATCCAGACCAGCTTGGGCATGGTCTTGCCATCGGCGGTCAGCTTGGCGAGCAGCACCTCGCCCTGGATCTGGCCGACGTTGGAGCTGTCGAATTCGACGTAGTAGTCGGGCTTGGAATTGCCCTTGACCAAGCGGTCGTAACTGACGACCTTGATCCCCTTGGCGGCCGCCTCGGTGACGATCTTCCCGGCGGCAGCGGCGTCATTGGCATCCAGGACGATGACCTTGGCGCCCTTCGAGATCTCAGCCTCGGCCTGCTGCAGCTGCGTCGCATCGTCGCCACTGGCGTTGGCATAGTCGAGCGTGGCGTTGGGGCAGAGCTCCTTGAACTTGGCGGTGAAGAGCGGGTTGTCGGCCGCCTCGTAACGGGCCGTCTGCTTCTCGGGCAGCAGGAACGCCACGATGCCCGTTCCCGAGCTACTTCCGCCGCCTCCGCCACCTCCAGCGCTCGCCGAGGGCGTGGCTGTGCATGCCGCGAGGACCAGGATTGCTCCCGCGATCAGGACGGCGGCACGAGGGGTCTTGCTCAGCATTGATGCGATCCTCCGTAAGGACTTCGAATGGCCGGAACGGCCAAGACATCCGGGCGGGTCGCCCACCGTGACCGATGGAACCATGGTCGAGGTCGGGACCTGAGGCCGCGGTTATCCCGCATTCGCGGCGGCGTGTCAAGATTTTCTACGGCGTCAGGGACTCGGCGGAGAGGGACCCCGTTCCCAGACCGCCACGTCGTGCGCGAAGAGGATGCGCACGCGATCGAACGACTGGAGGCGATCCATCCAATCGGGGAATGTGCCCGGCTGCGGCCAACCGATCTCGTGCAGCTGCCAGCCCACTTGCGCCGATGCGAACTCGGAGGTCATGAACAACTGGCCGGAGAGAGGATGGCCTGGCCGGTCCGGCATCGTGAAGTAGCCGAGGTCGAGGCGCGTGATGTCGCCCAGCCGCATGAGCCGATGATGGCAGGTGGACTCAGCTCGAGCAGGGGAGGAGGCCCGCCGCCTGCTTGGCCTCGAGGATCCGGAGGGCCGCGTCGTCCACCCGGCCTGCGAAGCTCGGGTTGGTGGCCGCGCGCGCCCGCACGGCGGCGACCATCGCCACCGTCGCGTCTGTCGTCCTCGAAACGATGAGGTCGCCGCCAGCGAGGAGGAACTCCACCGCCCGCTGGCCAGGCGTAATCGCCGCTACCGCCGTAGCCGTCAGGCTGTCGGACATGATGACCCCCCGGAACCCGAGGCTGCTCCGCAGCAGGCCGCGCATGACGAGTGGCGAGAAGGCCGCCAGGTGCGACGGATCGATGCGCGTGTAGGTCGCCAGGGCGACCATGACGAACGGGACGCCCGCCCGGATGGTCGCTCGGAACGAGGCGAGGTACGGATCACCCGATGTGGTCACATCGTCGACCACGCCCGCCGAGAAGTCGGTGTTGTCCACCACCCGACCAAGCCCCGGGAAGTGCTTGGCGGTGGTGGCCACGCGAGCCTGCGTCATCCCTGCCACGAAGGCGGCGGCGTGACTGCCGGCAGTCAATGGATCGTGGCCATATTCGCGCTGCAGGACGCCGATGGGCTGGTTCGTCGCGTCGGCGCCGGGCGGAACGACGTCGGCGACGGGTGCGAAGTCAAGGTTCACCCCGGCGGCCTGCAGCTGCTCGCCCCAGCGGCGAGCGTCGGCAGTGAGGGTTCCCAGGGCCAGCTTTCCCTGCGCGAGTGCAGAGGGGATCGTTGAAAAGCCCGGGCCCTGGAGCGCCTGGATCAGCCCGCCCTCCTGGTTCGCCGCCACGAAGAAGCGCACGCTGGCCGTGGATGCCGCGTTGACCTGGGCCTGAACGGCGTCGGCAACGGCCCGTATCCCTGCCACGCCGATCGAGGTCCGGGCCGTGAACCACACCGAGCCGACATGGTCGTCTCGGATCGCGCCGCGCTCCGCCGGCCCGAGCCGATCGTCGGCCAGACCCATCAGGAAGAGCTGACCGATGCGTTGGGCCATGCTCATCCCGGCCAGGACACGGCGGGCACACGAAAGCGCGGCGCTGGCGGGCGGGGTCGACGAACTGGGCGCTGGCGTTTGGGTTGGCGTCGTCGATGACGGGGTCGCGATGGGGGGCGGCGTGGCAGTTGGCGTTGGGCTCGTCGACGCCGTCGGCGCTGATGGCGGGAGGGTCGCCGCGGTCGTGCTGCAACCGGCGAGGACGCAGCACACCAGCGCGACCGTAACCCGCTTCATGTCCCCAAGACGATCCGGCCCGTCGATCCGTTTCGGGAGGGCAGACGGCAACGCAGTCCAGGCGAGCTTACGAACGACGAAGGCGGGGCGCGGCAGGGCCCGGACGGTGAGCGCAAATGAGTGGAGCCGAAGGTGGGATTCGAACCCACGACCGACGGTTTACGAAACCGTTGCTCTACCCCTGAGCTACTTCGGCCCTGCGCGAGGCGCGATTCTAGCAGGGGGTCCTGAATCGTCGAACGTCAGCCGGCGCCCCCCGTAGGCTCGTCCCGCCGCTTCTCGGGCGGCGCCCATCCGTGGATCAGCTCGTCGTGGTACCGGGCCGGCGCGTCGAAGCCGCGCGCACGCTCACCCACGCGGTCACGCGGGACCGGCGCCATCGGTACGCGACCGCGAACGGCCTGAACGTAGTAGGGGCACAGGTCAGTGAGCGGGCAGAGTCCGCAGATCGGACGGGGAGCTCGACAAGTGTCACGACCATGGCGGATCAGCTCGATATGCAGCGGGTACACCTCCTCCGGCCGTAGCACCTCCTCGAGCAGATCGTGCGAACGATTGAGATCCGTCTTCGGCGGGATCAGGCCCAGCCGCAGCGAGACCCGATAGATGTGCGTGTCGACGGGCATCGTGGGGCGGCCAAAGCAGAAGAGCAGCACGATCGACGCGGTCTTGCGGCCAATGCCCGGCAGCGAGACGAGCCAGTCGCGAGCTTCGCTCAGCGGCAGGTCCGCCAGGAATGAGAGGTCAAAGTCGCCCCGTGCACTCTTGATCTCAGCCAGTACACGCTGGATGCGTGGCGCTTTCGTCGGAGCCAGGCCACCGGGTCGGATTACCTCGACCACCTCGTCGGTCGGTGCGGCGAGCACTTCCTCCCAGGAGGCATACCGCTGGCGGAGTGCCGTGAACGCCCGGAACGAATTCACGTCGGCGGTGTTCTGGGCCAGGATGGTCAGGACCAGCTCACTCACCGGATCCAGGCGCGGACCGCCCCATTCCGGGTGGTCGTAGCGCTCGCCGAGGCGCCGCATCACCTCTTCGAGCAGCGCGCGTCGGCGACGACGGTCGGCGGCAAGCTTCTGAGGGCTGAGGCCACGTCGGCGCGTTCGTGGGACGGAGGCCATCAGCTGCCACCAAGCTCCAGACCGATACCGACGCTGCGCGCGAGTCGCTCGGCCGCGTTTTCGAGCAGGCGCTGGGTATCGGCTATCGCCGCGTCCAGGTCGGTCGGCCGGTCGGGAATCGGCTGGACGACAGCGAATGCGCCGGTCTCCTCGAGCGCGGCGGCACCAGGTCCGAGGGCGCCGCACAACAGGACGACCGGAACCCCGACCGGTGCGAGGCGGGCCACCCCGATCGCCGCCTTGCCGGAGAGGGTCTGCTCATCGGCACGCCCCTCGCCAGTCAGGACGACGTCGGCGGTGGCCATCATCTCGGCGAGCTGCACAAGCTCGGCAACCACTTCGACCCCGGGGCGAAGGGTGGCACGCGTGAAGCCGAGCAGGGCGGCCGTCGTCCCACCTGCAGCTCCGGATCCGGGAACCGTGGCCACGTCCCGAGCGGTCGCCTCGCTGATCAGCGTCCCCCAATGGACGAGGGCGGCGTCCAGCTCCGCCACAGCAGCCGAATCGGCACCCTTCTGCGGTGCATAGACGGTCGCCGCGCCCATCAGGCCGGCGAGCGGGTTTGTGACATCGCAGGCGATGGTGAGCCGTACATCCAGCAACCTTGGGTCGAGCCCGCGCGCGTCGATGCGAGTCACCCCCGCCAGCGCCGCTCCGCCGTCTGGGACGTCCGCTCCATCGTCATTGAGCAGCCCAGCACCCAGCGCGACGAGCATCCCGGCGCCGCCATCGGTCGTCGCCGAGCCACCGAGCCCAATCGTGATCTGTCGCACTCCGGCGTCCAGGGCGTCGCCAATCAGCTCGCCGGTTCCGCGCGTCGAGGCGCGACGTGCCGACTCTGGGGTCCGCTCCTCGGGGGCGAGTCGCGCCAGGCCACTCGCGGCTGCCATCTCCAGGAATGCGCCATGCCCCTCGTCGACCAGGAGCCACTCGGCGTCCACGGGACGGCCGAGCGGGTCATGGACTGCGGCCATCCGTCGCTCGCAGCGGTCACCAAGCGCGGCTGCGATCGCTGCGAGGGTGCCCTCGCCGCCATCGGCCATCGGTGCGGTGAGGAGCTCGTCGGCGGACCGAACGCGCGACCAACCCGTGGCGATCGCCCGCGCCACGGCGACCGAGTCGAGGGCGCCGCCAAAGGAATCGGGGGCGACGACCACGCGGAGGGAACGGCTGGGCATCGGCTCACTTCAGGGCTGACAGCCCCCGGATGATATGTCGCGGCCGCCTATCGGCTCAGGTCGACGGCGCCTGCGGCCAGCTGACCGGTCGCGTAGCCGAC
>JALYLE010000204.1 GCA_030774375.1 Chloroflexota bacterium
TATCGGAGACCGGGCTGGGTCCTTCTTCTCGCTGCCCATCCCGCCTGCAATCAACACCCTCGAATACATCTTTGTTCCCGTACTGCTCGTAACTCTCTTCCTGGCCTCGAAGGTCTACAGAGAGAACATTCCCTCTCCAAGTTGACGAATGCTCGGATGTCCACCCGCAGGCCGACGACGAGCACGTCGTGTGTGGGCATCACCCCGAGATCGAGCTCGGGATCTGTTCGATAAGGACCAAAGCTAAGATTGGCGCCCCGGAGGGGTGGCAGAGTGGACGAATGCGGCGGTCTTGAAAACCGCTGAGGTGCGAGCCTCCGTGGGTTCGAATCCCACCCCCTCCGCCAGCGCCGTCTGACCTCCACCCTGGCCACCAGGACATAGCCACGGAACCGCCAGTGCCTGACCCACCGGCCACGACCAACGTGCTCCTCGAGGTCCCGCTCACCTTCGACGTTGGCGCCGAGACAACGCACGCGCCGATGGTCGAGGCGAACGTGGGTGGGACGATGACCAAGCTCATCGTGGACACGGGTTCGACGGACCACATCCTCACTCGCGAGCTCGCCGACCGCGTCGGGCTGAGGTCAGAAGCGGGCGAACCTGGGACCGACAGCGTCGGAGCGTCCGTTCCGTTATGGCGCTCGGTGACGTCCCAATCCAGATCGGGGATCTGGATTTCAAGCTGCAAGGTGTTGTCGCCATCACCGGGCCGGCGCGGTTCGCTGGCTGGGGCATCGGCGGAATCCTCAGCGCGCAACACCTCCACCCAAGGGCGCAGGTGGTGGTCGACCTCCTGGATCGGAGGCTTACCCTCGTCGCGGGCGCACCACCAGACGTCGCCGCCTGGGTTGCTGCCCGCTCACCGAGCGTGCATCCACTCTCCCTCGAGCGAGCACCTGGCGACTCAACCATCCTCGTGAATGTGGCGATCGACACGCATGACCCGGTGGTCACGCTGCTGGACACCGGCGGTATGCGCACGGAGTTCGCCGGCTCCGCGGTTCCCGGCCTGCGAGGGCTCCGCCCCGGAAGCGGAGGGCGCGGAGTTGGCGGTGGGCAGACCCTTGGTGTCGAGGTCGAGAATCGAACGCTGCGGGTTGGCGACGCGACATTGCCGGTGCCGAACCTCCTCATCAGAGAGGAGATCGGCAACGCACCCGGGCTGATCGGAATGGATATCTTGCGCGGCACCATCCTGGTGGTCAGCACAGACGAGGGCCAGCCAGTGATCTGGTTCGTGCCGACTCAGAGGCACGTCCCGCGCACCGCGGCACGTGAGGAGCGCCATGGAACGGTTTGAGGGAACCCTGGAACCGGCACGCGGTGGGGGATGCTTCGTTGAGGTGCCGGATGCGGTGGTCACGGCCATCGGTGGCAGCCGCGTGCGCGTCAAGGGCCGGCTCAATGGCCGGGCCTTCTCTTCGAACACGATGCCGATGGGAGGCGGCCGCGTCTGCCTCGGCGTGCACAAGGCGACGCGCGAAGCGGCCGGCTCGACGCTTGGCGACACGGTCACGATCGAGATGGAGCGCGACGACGCACCCCGTCAGCTCGAGATCCCGCCCGAGCTCTCGTCGGCGCTCGCCGCCGATGATCTGGCACTGGAGGTGTTCGAGCGCCTCTCGTTCAGTCACCGTCGCGAGTACGCCACCTACGTTGCTGAGGCGAAGCGACCTGAGACGCGCTCGAGACGCCTCGAAGAGACCCTCAACCGGCTTCGGGCGCGCGCCTGACCTCACCGGGGCGATTCGGACGCGCCACGCGCCGGTCCGCCAACCAGAGCGGTGGGACCGCGGCGAGGAGCGCGAATCCCGATGGCCAGATCACGGGTAGCGCCAGCAGCGCGCTGATCGGCACCGTCCAGCGTCGGCTCGTCCAGGCGCCCCAGGCCACAACGGCCACCGCCAGGGGCATCCGGATCACCAGAGGTGGGGGAGCGACACCGAGGTACGTGTAGGTGCGTGGCGACTCGGCACTCGTCGCCAGCAGCCTGATCCAGTCGAGCCACAGCTGGAGACCGCCCAGGACGACAGAGGCCGCAACGACCACAGCCGTCACAGCTGCGACCTGGATGAGCGCTCGCCACTCGCGTCGTACGGCGAACCAGAGCAGACCGACCCCGGGTGTGACCTTCGTCAGCAGGACCGCCGCCCACACGCCTGGCACGCGGAAGCCAACCATGATGGCAACCGCCAGCAGGACATGGATGTTGCCGCGCACCAGGTCCTCGATCACGCCCGGCACGACCAGCGTGTAGAGCGCGCCGGCGGCCGTCAGCGCCCCGAGCGAGAGCGCTGCCCACACGATGCGGAACGCCTCGAACGGCAGCGTCGTCAGCGGGCCAATCAGCTGAGCCACCGCTGGGGCGTATAGGAAGGCATCGGGCGCGCCAAGGTCGGCCCCGCGGTACGGGTCGCGGGGATCAACGGCCCAGTAGGCGTGCGAATCGTTTGGGTGCAGGTCGTACGGGATGACGCCAAAGACCACCAACGCCAGGAGCACGAGACCGATGGCGGCCAGTAACCACCGGACCTGCTGCCACCCTCCCACGGCGCCGATGGCGCCTTGCACCCTGCGCCCGATCACCGATCGGTCGCCGCGGGCGGGACCTCGTGGTGCTGACGGCAGCGCGCCTCGTATCGCTCGTCGCCCATCCCGCCGATCACGATCAGTGGGGAGTCGACCGGCGCCGCGCGCCCATCGATCAGCCGCTGGGTGCGGGTGGCCTGCTCACCGCACACCACGCAGATGGCCGTCAGCTTGGTGACCTGGTCGGCGAGCGCCATGAGCCGCGGCATCGGTCCAAATGGAATCCCTCGGAAATCGCGGTCCAGGCCCGTGACCAGCACCTGCCGACCGCCATCTGCCAGGCGCTCGACCACGTCCGGCAGTCCATCGTCGAAGAACTGCCCCTCCTCGATGGCCACGATGTCCGCGTCACCGACGAGTGCCTCGATCTGGCTGGAATCGTCGACAGCCAGGGCGCGGTGGTGGGCTCCGGATCGGGAGACGACCGTCACGTCATCGGCCCGCGTGTCGAGGCGGGGCTTGATCAGGATCACGCGCCGTCCGGCGATCGCGAATCGGCGCAGGAGGCGGAGCATCTCGTCGGTCTTGCCGCAGAACATGCAGCCGCAGATGACGTGGACCCAGCCTGACGTGTAGAACATCTATTCGCCCACGGTTCCGGCGGGGGTCTCGGCCGTGCCCAGCTCGGCGGTGAGTGCGACGCGCATCTCGTCCACGGGCGCTTCGCGCCGGGTCCAGATCGTGAAGATGGCCGCGTGGGCGGCCAGGAAGCTGGTCTGGCCGTTGGCCACCGTGCCACCCCGTTGCGCGACGTCGCGCATCAACGGGGTGCTGTCGGGGTGCAGGACGAGGTCCAGGAGGAACAGGTTCTCGGGGAGCCACTCCGGTTGCAGCGGGCTCGGCTCACGCTCCTCGTCGACCCCGACGCCGCTGGCATTCACGACGAGGCGAGACCTCCCCAGCTCAGCCTCCAGGACTGTCTCGTGCCACGGGCGAGCGCGCAGCTCTATGTGCTGCGCGGTCCGGGCGAAGTGAGCCGCCACCGCCTCGGCCTTGTGGAGGCGACGGTTGAAGACGGCGATCCGCTGGAAGCCGCTGGTGATGAGCACCGCCACGACGGCCCGGGCGCCGCCACCGGCTCCCAGGACCATGGCGCTCCGTGGCCATTTGGCCTGGACTCTGGGCAGGATCGCGATCAGCCCTGCCCGCACTCCGTCGACGTCAGTGTTGTGGCCGCGCAGCCGGCTGGCCCCCTCTCGCGCGACCCCATTCAGTGCGCCCGTCACTCGCGCATTCTCAGAATGGGCCGTCACCACCGTCGCGGCGCGCTCCTTGTAGGGGGCGGCGACCAGCGCACCGAGGAAGGCCGCCGACCGCAGTTCCGCGACCACCTCGGGCAGCCGATACGGGCGCGGCTCCCAGCGCTCGATGGCCACATCCAGGCCCGCCGTTGCGAACGCGGCGCTCAGCACTCCCTCGGCCGGATTCGCTCCGGATGAGGAGCCGATGATGGGTAGGCGCAGCTGAGGCATGGGGCCTTCATCGGTCTTCGCGGGAGGGCGTCGCCGAGCCTGCGGCCGGCGGGTTTCGACGCGTGGGCCCATGCTATCATCGGCGCCGCTCGGAGAGGTCGCATAGTGGCCTAGTGCGGCGGTTTGCTAAACCGTTGAAGGGGATTTCCTCTTCCGAGGGTTCGAATCCCTCCCTCTCCGCCACCGCGTCGGGTGCCCGTAGCTCAGTGGATAGAGCGTCAGGTTGCGGACCTGAAGGTCGGAGGTTCGAGTCCTCTCGGGCACGCCAAACCGCCCAAACCGGCATCATGGCGTCGGTGAACGCCTCCAGCCTCGTGATCCGCGACGTCGCCGTGCTCGCCTGCACCGGCGCCGAGCCGTCTGGGCGGCACGATGTCGAGATCCAGGACGGCAAGATCGCCGAGATCCGTCCAGCCGGCGAGGCATCGGTCAAGACCGATGCGGTAGCGGTAGATGGCTCCGGCTGCACGCTCATGCCCGGCCTCACCGATGCCCACGTGCACTTTGCCCTCATCGGTCCAAGGGGCGACCACGGTGACGAGCCGCTGATCAACCACGTCCTCCGCGTCGCCGAGTACATCTCCGGCGCCCTCGATGAGGGTTTCACCACAATCCGCGATGCCGGTGGCCTCGAGCCCGCCTGGGCGAAGGCGGTGGAGGACGGGCTGGTTCGCGGACCGCGGATCCTGCCATCAGGCTCATTCCTTTCCCAGACCGGTGGCCATGGCGACGTCCGAGCCGCGCACGAGGCTCTCCACGGCAGTCCGACGATCCCCGGCCTGCTCGCAACAACCGAGATCGTCGACGGCCCTGACGAGGTCCGCCGAGCGGCGCGCGAGCAGCTGCGTCGAGGCGCGACCCAGATCAAGCTCCTCGCTTCGGGTGGCATCGCCTCGCCGACGGACCCGTTCGACAGCATCCAGTTCTCGCCCGCGGAGATCGCCGCGGCGGTCGAGGTCGCGACCAACTGGCACACCTACGTCATGGCGCATTGCCACACGTCGCCGGCGATCGAGATAGCCATCGAAGCCGGAGTCCGGTCGATCGAGCACGGCTCGCTCCTCGACCCCGAAACCGCCCGTCGGATGGCTGAGCTCAGCGTGTTCATGGTCCCGACCCTCCAGACCTTGAACATGCTGGCCACCCACCCAGACCGGTTGCACCTGACCCCGGAGAAGGTCGCGCTCCTTCAGTCCGTCAAGGACCGATGTTTCGAAAGCGTCAAGACGGCGGACGCCGCAGGCGTCGCAGTTGGCTCGGGATCCGACGTGATCGGGCCGTGGCAGGGTCGGCGAGGCGAGGAGATCGTCCTGAAGGCCGGCCTGCTCGGCGCCCACAAGGCGATCATCAGCGCCACCCGGACGAATGCGGAGCTATTCGGACTCAGCGATCGCATCGGGACCGTCGAGGTCGGCAAGGACGCCGACTTGATTCTCGTCTCGGGGGAGCCGCTCGACCGCGTCGAGCTGCTCGCCGATCCCGAATGCGTCCCGCTGGTCATGAAGGCGGGAGCCGTCGAGAAGGACACCGAGTCCCGGGCGGCCGCGCGAAGCTAATCCACCGAGCCGGCGGCGCGTCCGGGCGATCGGCTCTCGCGAGTCAGGAGCTCCCGGCAGCTCAGGGCGCGTGGCGCCAGTGGTCGCTTCAGCCAGATGAGGTAGCCGGGATAGTCTGAGATCTCCGCCAGGATCCGATTCGCCGATCCATCAGTGGGCTGCACCCAGAGCATGCTGGTTGGCAGGCCATGTCCGGGCACGACCTGGAAGCCGATCTCCTCGTAACCACAGGCCACCGTCAGCGCGGTTGCACCCTCCCATGCATCGGTCGCGCCTCGGACCTCCCAGCCAGGAAGCCGCTCCCTGACGAGGGCGATCACAGCAGCGCGGTCTGCGTTGCCGACGGCCGGAATGGGTGCCAGGTACGCCACGGCGAAGACGGCAGCCAGCGCTGTCACGGAGCCGATGGCGCGCAGCAAGCGGTTCGTGAGCATCGGTCTCGAGCTCTTGGGTTATGACTCCGGGGACGATCAGCCGAGGCTGGAGGATAAACCAGGGGGCGCCAAGGTGCTCTGCTAGACTCGGGCCCGATGCTGGCCGTGGAGCTGGAGGGACGATGAACTACGAGCTGTACATGGCCGAAGCCATCGAGGAGGCGCGCCGCGGCGCCGAGGAGGGAGAGCTCCCGATCGGGGCGGTCGCCGTCCTCGACGACGCGATGATCGCGCGCGACCACGATCGGATGGGGATCGCGGGCGATCCGACAGCGCATGCCGTCGTCCTCACCATCCGGGACGCCGCCCGCAAGCTCGGATCCCGCCGCCTCTCCGACGTGACCATCTTCACCACCCACGAGCCATGCCCGATGTGTGCCGGTGCCCTCCTCGAGGCCCAGGTTCGCGCGCTCGTGTTCGCCGTGCCGGACGATGTGCGGGGTGCCGCGGGCACGGTCCTGCAGCTCGCCCGCAATCCCGATCTGCCCCATCAGATGTCGGTCGTCTCCGGCGTCCGCGAAGCCGAGGCCCGTCGCCTCACGACTGAGGCGTCCGCTCCGGCCTAGTCGTCGTCCCTTGCTCTGCGCCTGCCCTCCACCGCGCGCCGCGCCGGGTCACGGCGCTGCCCCCCGCATCGGTTCATTGCCACTCCATCGGCCCCGGCGCTAGACTCCCGCGCGGAGAGGTGTCCGAGTGGTTTAAGGTGCCGCTCTCGAAAAGCGGTGTGCGATGAGCACCGTGGGTTCGAATCCCACCCTCTCCGCCACTCCCGCACCTCCGCATGTTGACGTGACAAACCTGGCGCGGTGCGAGCCGCGACCCTGGCTTCGCGGAGAGGTCGCCTAGAGGCCTATGGCGCCGCACTGGAAATGCGGTTCGGGGCAACCCGTCGGGGGTTCGAATCCCCCCCTCTCCGCCATCCGCCTGACTTCTCGCTGTGCTTGCGCCCCCGGTTCCGCCCCGCGGATCCAACTACGAGGCAGGGCACAGAATCGGGCGGATACGAGCCCGTGCCCGCCGTGGGTTCCCGGGCTCCGGAACTTGGCGGCATCCAACCCCCCGCATTACTCACAAACGGGGCCTTCCTTCGTCGATGGATCCGTCGCGCGGAACCACCCTGACGGGGCCGCGCATTCCCATTACCCCACGTAATGCAACGGCGCCTGACGCAGCCGATGTTGGTCGCGCCATATCGCCGGTGGTATGCGCAGGCCATCGAGAGCCCAGAGTCGACCCCGAA
>JALYLE010000205.1 GCA_030774375.1 Chloroflexota bacterium
CCGCATCGCATGGCCCTGGTCGAGTCCGCAAGCGGCGCCACCATGGTCGACGACACCTACAACGCATCGCCCGTTTCGGTTGGCGCCGCGCTCGACTTCCTGGCCGAGACGCCGCTGCCGGACGGGCACCGCCGCCTGGCGGTGCTGGGCGACATGCTCGAGCTGGGGGCGGACGAGGAGCAGCTGCACCGCCAGATCGGTACCAGGGCGGCGGGGGTTGTGGAGGGGCTCGTCACCGTCGGTGAGCGGGGCCGCTGGATCGCCGAGGCGGCGCGCACCGCGGGACTCAATCGCGTGGCCGTCGCCGACGACGCAGAGGAGGCGGCGATCGTCGTCGACCGCGAGCTCGCCCCGGCCGCTGGCGACCTGCTGCTGGTCAAGGGCTCGCGCGGCATCGGGCTCGAACGGCTGGTCGAGGCGTTGCGCTGATGCTGACCATCCTGGTCGCGCTGCTCCTGGCATTCGGAGGCGTCGTCGCGCTGGGGCCGGTCTACATCGGTCTATTGCAGCGCCTGGGCTTCGGAAAGCAGATTCGCGTCGACGGCCCGGAAGGCCACTTCAGCAAGGCCGGCACGCCGACGATGGGCGGCATGCTGCTGGTGGTGGTCGTCATGTTCCTGGCGATGGCGCTCCGCATCGAGGACGTGAGCACCCTGACCCCCATGCTGACGCTGGTTGGGGTGGGGATCCTAGGCGCGATCGACGACTACGTGAACGCGCAGACCGGGCTCGGGATGCGCGGCCGTTTCAAGCTCGTATGGCAGACGGTCGTGGCGTTGCTGGCCGCGTGGTACATCCAGCGCCACTTCGCGATCGACTTCATCAACGTCCCGATTGTCGGGGCGGTGACCGTCGGGCCGCTGGTCTTCATCGCGTTCGTGGCCTTCGTGATCGTGGCTATGAGCAACGGCGTGAACCTGACCGATGGCCTCGACGGCCTGGCGGGTGGGGTGCTGATCTTCAGCTTCGTCGCGTATCTGCTGATCGCGCTCGTCGCCGTTCCTGACGTCAAGAACTCGCAGCCAAACCTGGCGGTCTTCTGCGCCCTGCTCATCGGAGCATTGATGGGATTCCTGTGGTTCAACGTCCACCCCGCACAGCTCTTCATGGGGGACTCCGGGGCGCTTGGGCTGGGCGCAACGCTCGCCGTCGTGGCCACGATCTCCGGACAGCTCCTGCTGCTCGTGATCATCGGTGCGGTGTTCGTCGCCGTCACGCTCTCGGTCGTGCTGCAGGTCGGTTCCTTCAAGCTCCGCGGCCGGCGGATCTTCCGGATGGCGCCGCTCCAGCATCACTTCGAGCTGATCGGCTGGGCGGAGGAGAAGATCACCGTCCGCTTCTGGATCGTCTCCGCACTCGCAGGACTGCTCGGCTTCAGCCTCTTCCTGGCCAGCGTGAACGGGCTGTAGGTGGACCGATGATGACGGCTGCCGCTCGGCCCATCCGCACCGCCGAGGATCTCCGTGGGCGCCGGGCGCTCGTGCTCGGCTTCGCCCGTTCCGGGATCGCTGCCACCCGATTCCTGCTGGACGCCGGTGCCGACGTGACCGTCTACGACCGCCGTGGTCTCGAGGAGCTCGCCGATGCGGTCGCCGAGCTCGAGGGGCGCCCGGTGCGCTTCGCACTGGCGGTGGACCAGGCCGACGCCGAGGCCCTCGTCGCAGGTGCCGACCTGCTGGTCGCCAGCCCCTCGATCTCGCCGCGCTTCCCGACCACCGATCCGTGGCTGCGGCAGGCGCTGGCGGCTGCCGAGGCACGCGGGGCAGAGCTCATCAGCGAGGTGGAGCTCTTCCTCCGCCTCACCAGGGCCCGCATCCTGGCCGTGACAGGCACGAAGGGGAAGACCACGACCGCCACGCTGCTGGCCGCGATGCTCGAGGCCGGCGGTCAGCCGCACGTGCTTGGCGGGAACATTGGGCAGCCCCTGATCGAGCGCGCCCGGGAGCTCACGCCTGGCGACTGGGCGGTCGTGGAGCTCTCCGAGCTCCAGCTGCCCACCATCAGCCGCGGAGCCGACCTTGCGGTCTACACGAACATCCTGGCCGACCACATCGACCGTCACGGGAGCGTCGAGGCCTACCAGGCGGTGAAGTGGCGGCTGGCGGAGCTGACCTCCGAGGGCGGCGGTCGGGTCGTCCTCAATGCGGACGACCCGGTCAGCTGGACTCTCGGCCGGCAGCTGGAATCGGCGTCCGTTGCGTGGTACGCGTCGCAACCGCGGACTGGGGCCACCGAAGGGGCGGAGGCGGAGGCCGTGGTCGCCGGTGACTCGGTTACGCTGCACGGCCAGCGTCTCCTGCCGATCGCCGACCTACCGCTGCCAGGGGCACATATGCGGGCGGACATCCTTGCCGCCGCGCTCGGCGCCAGCCTCGCCGGCGTCGACCCGAAGGCGATCGAGGCTGCCATCCGCTCGTTCAGTGGCGTGCCGAATCGCATGGAGACTGTCACTGAGCGGGCCGGCGCGCGATATGTGAACGACTCGCAGGCCACCATCCCGGCCGCGGCGATCGCAGCGCTGGAGGCCTTCGCCCCCGCGCGGGTCGTACTGATCGCGGGCGGGCAGGGCAAGGGCCTCGCGTACGAGGCCTTCGCGGAGGCGATCGTGGCCCGCTGCCGGGCGGCGGTCTTCATCGGCGAGACCGCAGCCGAGCTGGAGCGGCTGGTCGCCGGCCGCATCCCGGTTCATCGTGCCGCGGATATAGGCGAGGCCGTGCGCGCTGCTGCCAGCGCCGCGCAGCCCGGCGACGTGGTGCTCCTCTCCCCGGCGGCGGCGAGCTTCGATATGTTCACCGACTATGCCGCACGTGGCGCCGCCTTCGGTGAGGCGGTTGCTGCTCTTCCGCTTTCGCCGCCGAGGCTGCACTCGTGAGCGCGGAAGCCATCGCCGTGGCGGCGACTCGGCGACGCGAACGGAGCGGCGTGCAGCGCGAGCGCCACCAGCCGAACTACGTCCTGCTGGTGGCCGTCATCGCGCTCGTCGCGCTGGGCGTGGTGATGGTCTATTCAGCGTCCAGCGTGAGGGCCTATTTCGCGAGCGACGACGCGTCGACCTACGGCGTGCAGCAGCTGATCTGGGCGGCGCTGGGGCTGACCGTCATGTTCGCCGCCAGCCGCCTCGACTTCCGATGGCTCCGCTTCGGGGCGATTCCTGCCTACCTGATTTCGATGGCGCTCCTCGTCGCGGTCCTCCTCCCGGACATCGGGACCTCGGTTGCCGGGTCGCGGCGCTGGATCTACGCCCCCGGGATCGGTGGCTTCCAGCCGGCCGAGCTCGCCAAGCTGGCGGTGGTCCTGTACCTGGCCCACTGGCTCGACCGGCGCGGTCGAGCCGCATCGTCGTTCTGGAACGGGTTCCTCCCGTTCGTCCTGCTCGTCGCGCCGGGCTTCCTGCTGATCGCCATCGAGCCAGACCTGGGAACCGCCGGCGTCTTCTTCGCCGCGGCACTCGCCGTCTTCTTCATGGCCGGCGCCAACTTGCTGCATCTGTCGGCCATCGCGGCGGCCGGCGTCGCGGCGGCCTCGGCCATGATCATGGCGACCCCCTACCAGATCACTCGCGTCCAGGAGTTCCTGAATCCGGAGAGCGATCCGCTTGGCAAGGGCTACAACGCGCTCCAGGGGTTGATGGCTCTCGCTCTGGGCGGAGTCACCGGGCTGGGGCTCGGGGCCAGTCGCCAGAAGTACCTGTATCTCCCGGCGCCCTCGACCGACTTCATCTTCGCGATCATCGGTGAAGAGTGGGGGTTGATCGGATCGCTAGCGGTGATCGCCCTCTTTTTGCTGATCGCCTACCAGGGCTACAAGATCGCTATTCACGCGCCCGATACCTTCTCCGGCCTGCTCGCCTGCGGGATCACGACCTGGCTGGTCGTCCAGGCTTTCATCAACATGGCGGTCGTCACGGCGTTGGCGCCGGTCACCGGCATCCCACTCCCCTTCATCAGCTACGGCGGCTCGTCGCTGACCATCAACCTCGTGGCGGTCGGGATCTTGCTCTCGATCAGTCGCGAGACCACGCAGACAGGATCCTTGCTCGATGCGGTGTTCGGTATCGGGCGGCGGGACCGGCGGGCACATCTACCCCGCGCTGGCCGTCGCGCGGGCCTTGCGCGACGCACGGCCCGACCTTGAGCTGTCGTACATCGGCGGCGCCCGCGGCCTCGAAGCCCGGCTGGTGGGAGCTGCCGGCGAGCTGCCGTACCACCAGCTGCTCGTGCGGTCGCTGCGGACGACCAGACGCGACGTCCACCTGGTCGCCGACCCGGTGCGCCTGGCGGCCAGTGTCCCGCAGGCGTCGCGCCTCCTCGCCCGACTGCGTCCGTCCGCCATCTTCAGCACTGGTGGCTACCTGGCGCTTCCGCTCGTGACAGCGGCGCGCCTGCGTGGCATCCCTACGCTTGTCTGGGAGGGCAATGTCATCCCGGGCCGCGCCAATCGCGCGCTCGGGCGGCTGGCCACGCGCGTTGCGGTCTCCTTCCCGCCGACCATCGAGGCCTTCCCCGGGCGAAGCTTCGTCTCCGGCACCCCGGTCCGCTCCTTCGCGGGGATCCAGCGGGAAGCCGCGCGCGGTGGGTTGAGCCTGACGCCCGACGACCGGCTGATGCTCGTCTTCGGGGGCTCACAGGCGGTGGCTCGCCTGAACACGGCGCTCTTGGGCGGGTTGCCGCGACTGCTCACCGATTGGCGGGTGCTCCACGTGGCAGGCCCGACGGGTGCGCCAGAAGCCCTCGCGGCGCGCGACCAACTCCCGGAGCCGATGCGGGAGCGCTACCGGGTCGAACCCTTCCTGACCGAGATGATGGCCGAGGTGCTGGTGGCCGCCGACCTCGTTGTCGGGCGCGCCGGATCCTCGACGTGTGCCGAGGTCGCGGCCGTCGGAGTCGCCTCGATTCTGGTGCCCTACCCCCACGCGGGCGGGCATCAACGGGCGAACGGCGCCTGGCTGGAGGAACACGGTGCCGCGGTGGTGGTTCCTGACGAGGAGCTGACGGCCGAGCGCCTGGTGGCCGAGGCGGCATCGCTTCGCCAGGATGCGCATCGCGCGCAGCTGGCGTCCGCCGCGAAGCGGCTCGGACTACCGGATGCCGCGCAAGCTCTCGCGAGCGAGCTACTTGCCATGGCCGAGGGGCAGCCGCTCCCCTCGCTGGCGGGGGGGCGGGCAACATGAGTGGCACCCTCCACGCGCCACAGATCGCTCAGCTCGACGAGCTCGCGGGCGAGGCATCCATTCCCCTAGAGCACGATGTACCGATGGCGCCGCTCACCACGCTCCGCGTGGGTGGCAGCGCGGACCGCTTGGCGAGCCCAACTACGCTCGATGAGCTGCTCGCCGTCCTGCGGCTGGCGCGCGACGCCGGGGTCTCGGTCTTCGTGCTAGGGAAGGGGAGCGACATCGTCGTGGCGGATGACGGCATTCGCGGCCTCGTGATCCGCAACCGGGCCGACGCCATCGGTCTCCAGGGCACGACCGTGACCGCCGATTCCGGCAGCGCCATGGCGCTTCTCGTCAAGCGCTGCACTGCGGCCGGCCTCGCGGGCCTGGAATTCGGGATCAGCATTCCCGGATCGCTTGGCGGTGCGGTGTGGGCCAATGCCGGCGCGCACGGCGGGGAGATGAAGGACGTCGCGACCCGCGTGACGGTTTTCGATCCGGGCGACGGGTCAGTCCATGAGGTCGAGGCCGATGCGTGCGCCTTCGCCTACCGCGAGTCGCGCTTCAAGCACTCGCCGGAGATCGTCCTCAGCGCTGTCCTGCACCTCGAGCATGGCGATCCGGCGGCGATCGCCGACAGGGTCCGCGAGCACCAGGCCCAGCGCCGGGCGACGCAGCCGCTCGCCGATGCGAACGCGGGCAGCGTCTTCCGCAACCCGGCTGGCGACCACGCCGGGCGGCTGGTCGACGCGGCCGGTTTGAAGGGTCATCGCATCGGTAGCGCACAGGTCAGCGCCGTGCACGCCAACTTCATCGTCACCGATCCCGGGGGCCGCGCCGCCGACGTGCGCGCGCTCGGCGATCAGGTGCGCTCGGTGGTCGCCGAGCGATTCGGAGTGACACTCGACTACGAGATCGAGTTCGTGGGCGAATGGATGGCCTCGGGCTCGCAGGGCGGCCCCTCATGACCCGCCTGCGGATCGGAATCGTGGCCGGCGGCCGCTCGGCGGAGCACGAGGTAAGCATCAGCTCGGCGGAGTCCGTCCTGCGGGCCATCGACCGCGAGCGCTTCGAGCCGTACCTCATCTACATCGACCGAAGCGGAGCGTGGCACCTCCCGGAGGGCCCCGCGCCACAGCTGGGCGACGGATCGCTTGCATCCCTGCTCGGAACCGAGACGCCAGCCACACAGGCGAGCCACCTGCGCGATCACTCCTATCTGCCGGTGACGCGCGAGGCGGATCGGTCTGCACTCGCTCCCCGCCAGGCACTTCGCTCCCTGGCGGAGGCGATCGACGTTGCCTTCCTGGTCGTCCACGGACCGTATGGCGAGGACGGGACCCTCCAGGGCTTCCTCG
>JALYLE010000206.1 GCA_030774375.1 Chloroflexota bacterium
GGCCGCAGCCATCCGATGGGGGCGACGGCCCGAGGAGATCAGCCTGGAGGCGAATCCCAGCGCACGGGAGGCGCCCGACTGGGCCGGCCTCCGCGAGGCGGGGATCAACCGCATCTCGCTGGGCCTGCAGTCGCTCCGCGCCGAGGAGCTGGTCGGCCTCGCCCGCGGTCATTCGGCCCCGGAGGGTCGCGCAGCCTACGCCGCCGCTCGGGACGCGGGTTTCGACAACGTCAGCATCGATCTCATCTACGCCGTCCCGGGTCAGTCGTTGTCCGACTGGGAGGAGGGCTTGCGCGCGGCTTTGGAACTGATGCCGGACCACCTCTCCCTGTACGCGCTCCAGCTGGTGCTCGAACCGGACGAATGGGCTGCACCTCCCCGGCCGGGTGCGCTTCGCTGGCGGCGGCGCCTGGCGGCCCGCCAGGAGGACGGGCTCGCCGCCGACCAGTATCGGCTTGCGGAAGAGGTCCTCGCCACTGCCGGCTATCGCCATTACGAGCTCAGCTCCTGGGCGCGTCCAGGCTTCGAGTCGCGGCATAACTCGGCGTACTGGACACGGCGGCCGTACACCGGGATTGGCGCGGGAGCACACTCCTACGACGGCACGTGCCGATCCTGGAACGAACGCGATTTGGACCGATACCTGGCGCGCGCGGAGGCCGGCGACCGTCCGCTCGCCGGCGGGGAGGCGCTGGATGAAGCGACTCGCGCGTTCGAGGCGACCGCGCTCGGCTTGCGTCGGGTCGAAGGTATCAGCCGCTCCGCGTTCGCCGCGGAATTCGGCTCGGATCCGGTCGAGCGATACGGAACGGCGATCGAAGAGACGACGCGCGCCGGGCTCCTGGAGCTGACGAGTGAGACGATGCGTCTGACGCCGCGCGGTCGGCTGCTTGCAAACGAGGTCCTGGTGGCATTCGTGCCGGAGCCTGCTGCGAGGGGCCGGTGAGCTTTGGAGGCTCAGGGCCTCGGTTTGCGGCTTGCGTTTGCCAGTGAGGCAACTAACGGCGACCGGAGCCCTCGTTTGGCGTTCGCGGGGAGCATTCGTTGGCAGGCAATTGCCGGGCCGGGCAAATAGTGGCCAGAACCGGTGAGGAAGATCTCCGTTAGTTGCCTGGGTTGCAAAATCTGCGGCGTCGCGCCTCGCTGGAGCCGACGGGAGGGATTGCGAATCGAGAAAGGCGCCTGCCCGCCCGTGTCCGCCCGATAGCCCGCGTTGACATGCCGCAGAGCCCCTCGCTACCATAGGTCCGACCCCTGTTAGCACTCTCATCGGCAGAGTGCTAAACCAAAGGAAGACAACCACGAGGCGATGACGAAGGAACACGCGACAGACAGCAATGACGGCGGCGGCCTTTCCCCGGCGCGCGGCGCCACGCGACGTGCCACAGAAGGTGCTCCGCGAGACACCGAGCAGCAGGCGCCGTCGGCGTCAGCTTTGCCGCTGACGCAGCGCCAGCGTGCCATCCTCAGTGCGGTCGTCGAGGACTACGTCCTCTCCGCCATTCCAGTCGGATCCAAGTCGCTCCTGGCCCACTACGGCATGAGCGTTTCCTCAGCGACGATCCGCGGGGCGATGGCCGAACTCGAGGCAATGGGCCTGCTCACACACCCGCACACCTCGGCCGGCCGCGTGCCGTCGGACCTCGGGTACCGCTATTACGTCGAGACCCTGATGCGCGAATCGGAGCTGGATCGGGCGGATCGGCTCATGATCCGGCACCAATTCAGCCAGGTGCAGCTCACGAACAACGAATGGCTCCGGCTCGCGGCGTCCGTCCTCGCAGGATCCACCAGCAGCGCCGCGGTGGTGACGCCCGCGCGGGCGCGCCGCGCTCGCTTCGGGCACGTCCAACTCGTCGAGCTGATGGACGGGACCCGGCTTGCGGTGCTGGTGCTGGCCGATGGCAACGTGATCCAGCGACGCCTCGATCGCGCCGTCCTGGAGCGATTGGCGCCCGGCATGCCCATCGGTCAGGCAGAGCTGGACCAGGCTGCCGCCTCGCTCAACGCTGAGCTCGCCGCGCTCTCCGCTCCGCAGGTCCGCCGGCGAAAAGCAAAGCTCGCGCCGCTCGCCGCACACGCTGCGGAGGTGATCGCCCGGCTGCTGGAGGAGGCAGACGCGGTCGTGATCGAGGACGTATTCACCGACGGCATCGTCAACGTCCTCGAGCAGCCTGAGTTCGCCGAGGGGTCGAAGGTGCGAGCCATCCTCGAGGTCCTGCGGCGCACGGACTTCCTGGAGCAGCTGGTGCCGGTCATCACTCGGCACGGAGGCGTCCACGTGATCATCGGCCACGAGAACCCCAATGACGCGATGCAGGAGGTGAGCCTAGTCTTTGCGCCCTACGGCGCCCCGGATCGCGCCCTTGGCATGCTCGGCGTGCTGGGACCGACCCGCATGCCGTATCCACGGGCGATCCCCACCGTCCGCTACGTCGCGACCCTGATGAATGAATTGATCAACAGCCAGTACGGCGAGAGCTCATGAAAGACCATCCGACGAATGGCCGGTCCGATGACGGCAAGCCAAATCAGGGGCAGACCCCCGAGTTGGAGGCAGGCGCAGAAGGCCGCTTCCGTCGCGGCACCCGGGCCGAGGAGCGCGTCGAATCGATCAAGACCCCAACTCGATCAGAGCTGCTCGAGCAGGTCCGGAAGCTCGAGGCCGAGCTCGAGGCGGCGCGTGCCCAGGCCGACGACCAGCTGCGGGCCCTGCAGCGCACCGCCGCCGACTTCTCGAACTACCGACGGCGCACGGAGGAAGAGCGCACCGCGGTCACGCAGCTGTCGAACGCGCTCCTGATCGGCAAGCTGCTCGCCGTCCTGGACGATTTCGACCGCGCCCTGGCCAGCGTTCCAGATGGCACGGACGAGGGGTGGCTGGATGGCATTCGGCTGGTGGAGCGGAAGCTGCGGGCCGTGCTGGAAGGGGAGGGCGTGACCCCCATCGAGGCAGTCGGCGAGCCGTTCGACCCCAATCTTCACGAGGCCGTGGTGCACGAGGATACGACCGAGTATCCGGACAACACGGTGATCGACGAGGTGCAGCGCGGCTATCGCCTGCACGATCGGATCCTGCGTCCGGCCCTCGTGCGCGTGGCGAACAACCCGGCGACGACCACAAGGACGAAGCACTAACCGACGAAGTACTGATCCGCGTGAAGCGGGCGAGGTAGGGAACACGAATGGGCAAGATCATCGGCATCGACCTTGGCACCACGAACTCGGTGGTGGCCGTCATCGAGGGCGGCGAGCCGCAGGTCATCCCCAATACGGAGGGCGGCCGCATCACACCGTCGGTCGTCGCCTTCGCGAAGTCGGGCGAGCGACTGGTCGGCCAGGTCGCGAAGCGTCAGGCGATCACCAACCCGGAGAACACGGTCTTCTCCATCAAGCGTTTCATGGGGCGCCGATGGGACGACCCCGAGGTCCAGCGCAGCAAGGACCTGGTGCCCTACGACGTCGAGAAGGACCCCAAGTCTGACGGCGTGGTCGTCAAGCTCGGAAACGGCAAGACCTTCACCCCTCCGGAGATCAGCGCGATGATCCTCCAGAAGATGAAGGGCGATGCCGAGGCGTTCCTGGGCGAGAAGATCACCGAGGCCGTCATCACCGTCCCTGCATACTTCGACGACACGCAACGCCAGGCGACCAAGGACGCCGGCCGCATCGCGGGGCTCGATGTCAAGCGGATCGTCAATGAGCCGACCGCGTCCGCGCTCGCCTATGGCCTCGACAAGACCAAGGAAGAGAAGATCGCGGTCTACGACCTGGGCGGCGGCACCTTCGACATCTCGATCCTCGAGCTGTCAGAGGGCGTCTTCGAGGTCCGCTCGACGAATGGCGACACCCACCTGGGGGGCGACGACTTCGACCAGCGGGTCATCGAGTGGCTGGCCGCCGAGTTCAAGAAGGACCAGGGGATCGATCTCTCGAAGGATCGGATCGCCCTCCAGCGCCTCAAGGAGGCGGCCGAGAAGGCGAAGATCGAGCTGTCGACGACGACCTCCACGGAGGTGAACCTGCCGTTCATCTCGGCGGACGCCTCGGGGCCGAAGCACCTGGTAATCACCCTCACCCGCGCCAAGCTGGAGGACCTCGTCGCCGACCTCATCAAGAGGACCGAAGACCCGGTCCGCAAGGCGCTCGACGACGCGAACCTCAAGCCAGGCGACATCGACGAGGTGATCCTTGTCGGCGGCATGACCCGCATGCCGGCGGTCATCGACGCCGTGAAGCGCCTTTTCGACGGCAAGGAGCCACACAAGGGCGTCAACCCCGACGAGGTGGTTGGAGTCGGTGCCGCAATCCAGGCCGGGGTGCTGGGCGGCGAGGTCAAGGACGTCCTGCTCCTCGACGTGACACCGCTCTCACTGGGGATCGAGACGCTGGGTGGCGTGGCCACCAAGATGATCAACCGCAACACCACGATCCCCACCAGCCACACCCAGATCTTCTCGACGGCATCGGAGAATCAGCCGGCCGTTGACATCAACGTGCTGCAGGGTGAGCGTGAGATGGCCAGCGACAACAAGAAGCTGGCTACCTTCCGGCTCGACGGAATCCCACCGGCCCCGCGCGGGGTGCCACAGATCGAGGTCACCTTCGATATCGACGCGAACGGCATCCTGAACGTGACCGCCCGCGACAAGGCCACCGGAAAGGAGCAGAAGGTGGCGATCACTGCCTCCTCGATGCTCAGCAAGGAAGATGTCGACCAGATGGTCCGCGAGGCCGCGACGCATGCCGAGGAGGACCGCCAGCGGCGCGCCGAAGCGGAGTCGCGCAACGAGGCCGATGCGCTCGTCTTCCAGGCCGAGCGGCTGGTTAAGGATCTGGGCGATAAGCTCCCCGAGGCGGATCGCACCGAGATCGAGTCGCGGGCCGAGGCTGTCCGTGAGGCCCTCAAGGGAACCGATGCGGGCATCATCGACTCGACCAAGCAGCAGCTCGCCGAGGTTCTGCAGCGGGTCGGGACTCGCGCCTACGAAGCGGCCGGCGCATCCGGCGGTGACGGCACCGACGGCTCGGGCGGCGGCGAGGCTGGCAATGGCGAGGCGCCGAGCGGCGAAGCCGAAGCCGAAGAGGGCGAGACGATCGAGGGCGAGTACAAGGAGGTCTGAGCCTCATTCAGGCTCTGGAGCACTCCCGCCCAGCAGTCCGCTGGTGAACAGTCCGCTGGGGAACAGTCCGCTGGGGAACAGTCCGCTGGGGAACAGCTCCGCTGCTCACCAGCCGCGCAGGGTCCCGCCCACGCGCCCGTTGATCAGCGGCGCTGCTGAATCACTGCTACCGGCGCCCAGCCCGCGGCTTGTGAGCAGTCCGACTGATCACGATGGACCTGGACCCGGCGTTTCTGGCACCGCGCATCAGCCGATCTGGCTGGTGCAGTTGGGGCAGCGCTTGGCTGCAATCGGTACATCGGTGGCGCATTCGGGGCAGGTCTTTGTGGTCGTCGGCACGGGCTCGCGGCCCCCGCGCTGCGCCTCGAGGGCGGTCATCGGCTTGACGACGAAAAAGAAGATCGCCGCCGCGACGAGCACGAAGCTTACGAGTGCGTTCAGGAAGACCCCGTATTTGACCGACGCCTTCCCGACGTCGAACGTCAGTGTGCTGAAGTCCGGGATACCAATCAGGCCAAGCAATGGGGTAAGGACGTCGGCGGTGAACGATGTCACCACAGCGCTGAAGGCCACCCCGATGACCACCGCCACAGCCAGGTCGACCACGTTGCCGCGCAGCAGAAAGTAGCGGAAGTCGCTGAACATGATCTCCTCTCCCCGGTGGATGACGACCCCGCGAGGATAGCCCGTCCGCCCGGCTAGACTCCACACCGATGCGCCTCGCGACATGGAACGTCAATTCGCTGAAGGCCCGCCTGGACCGGGTCCTGGCATGGACCGCCGCGGCGCAGCCTGACATCCTGTGCATGCAGGAGACGAAGCTCGCGGACGTGGCCGTCCCGCTGCTGGCCTTCTCCGAGCTGGGTTACGAGGTGGCCCACAACGGGCCCGGGCAGTGGAACGGCGTCGCGATTGCATCGCGCGTTGGGCTCGACGAGATCACGGCCGGCCTGCCGAGTGATGACGGCTGGACCGATGACGGGGGCCGTTTCCTAGCCGCCACCTGCTCTGGGGTCCTGGTGGCGAGCATCTACGTCCCGAACGGACGGGTGGTTGGCAGCGAGTTTTACGCCGCCAAGCTCGACTGGCTCGACCACCTGCACACCTGGCTGACGACGGCATGCGACCCGTCGCAGGAGCTCGCGATCTGCGGCGACTTCAACGTCGCTCCCGAGGACGCCGACGTCTGGGATGCCGAGGCGGTGCACGGCGCCACCCACGTTTCGCCGCCGGAGCGCCAGGCAGTAGCCCACCTCCGGGAGTGGGGCCTCGTGGACGTCATCCGCCGCTTCCATCCCGAACCGGGCTTCTACACGTGGTGGGACTACCGCGCCGGGAACTTCCACAAGAACTTTGGGATGCGGATCGATCACGTGTACGCGACAGAACCACTCGCCAAGCGCGCGATTGCCGCGGAACGAGACCGTGACGCCCGCAAGCCGTCGACCTATCCCGGCATTCCTTCGGATCACGCTCCTCTCGTCGTCGACTTCAAACCATGACCTGCGGGGGACTTCCGAGCCATTCCCTCTGGTACCGGGTGCCAACGTAGAATCCGCGTCACTGCCCGCAGTTTCGCTGGAATCATTTGAAGACCAATCGGTCGATAGCGCGCATGCTGCCCGTCGCGCTCCTTGGGCTGATGACGGTTGCCTGCTCGTCGAACGCGACGTCATCGCCGAACGGCGGCGCCTTGGCACGACCCACCCCCGTGCCGACCCTCCGGCCGTTGAGCGCGCTTCCCGTTGGCTTCCCGACGACCTTCGCCGACCAGAGGACGCCGGGGCCGCTGCTGCTGACGCCCGTCGCCGGCGGCCTGCGCGGCCATTACGCAGGGAAGCTGGTTGCGAAGGACGGGACGACCGGCGCCTACACCGCGGTGTGGATGGAGAATCGAGTCCCTGCCGCCAAGATCACGTGCGGCAAGCTGACCTACGTCAACGTCTTCACCGTCGACAACCCGACCATCACCACGGACGTTACGTTCTCCAAGTGGGGCAAGGCGGTCATGCTCGCGACGAGGCGGATCGTCACCTACTCGAGCGCGCTGAACGGCAGTTCCACGCCGGTCTGCGAGAACCTTATGGGCGGCACCTACCAGATCACCTTTACCGGCGGGCCGACGCCGGGCATTGCGTCCGGCTCCTGGCAGGTGGCCGCCGATGGCAGCATCGTGTTCGGGACTCCGACTCCTCCGAAGCCCTCGCCCGCCGCGAGCAAATAAGCCCCGAGGGGACGAAAGCCGCGAGTGGCGAAAGCCGCGTTAGGCCTGCTGCGCGGTCAACCCGCCTCGAGACGCCTCAACGCGCCAGCCAGGTCGCGCCCGGGCCTTGTCCGCGGCCAGGTGGCGCGCCGCGCGCCGACAAAGCTCCTGTAGGCGGCGAGCGCATCCGCCAGCGCGGCCAGGAAGTGGGGCTCCGTCATCGGTTCGAAGCCCGGCTCGAACCAGACGCCCAGGATCCGCAGCGCCCGCTCCTTCCGTTCGAAGCGCGGCTCAAGCCGCCCAACCAGGCGGTCCCCGAACAAGATGGGCAGGACGTAGTAGCCGTGACGCCGCTTGCGCTCCGGGGTGTAGACCTCCCAGATGTAGTCGAAGTTGAAGAGTGACCGCGTCAGGCGACGATCCCATATCAGCGGGTCAAGCGGCGGAAGGAACGAGACCGATGGCCGACCTCGTCTCCGCGCGCCGGCTGTGGCCTCCAGGATCGGCAGCTCATCGGCGAGTAGGTGACGCGTCTCGCGCAGCCCCTCGACGGAGACGGGAATCAACGCTCCGTCGCTCACCATGCCGGCGGTGATCCGTGCCCGATCGGCCGCGCTGCCGGTCCCGTTGACGAGCTCGGACGGTCCGCCGACGGCCATCAGGCCAAGCCCGCGGTGCCGACTCAGCAGCCGATGGCGGAGCTGCTCTTCCTCCGGCGCTCGGCGCTCGAGCAGGTCGGCAGGAACGAGCCGCTCGATGAGGTCGTAGTAACGCCGGCTGCCATCGCGTCGCGCGATCCCAAGCCGTCCGACCACGAAGAGCGCCTCCATCACGGCGCGGGCCGCAGAGGTCGGCGCCCACCACCAGTCGATCGCGTGGTTGTGGTTGCGAAAGGCGGCGGTCGAGAGCGCGCCATCTGTGCCGATGCGTTCGAGGATGGCCTCCGCAACCGCGGACTGCTCCCGCAGGATCCGGTCGCGGTAGTAATTCGACGAGCGCTCCCAGGCGATGCGGTAATGCGGCAGCTCGCTCATCGGCAGGATGTTCAGGCTCTTGTTGTACAGCTCGATCAGCCGCCGATCCCCTGGTTGGTAGAGCCAGCGGTCACACCACTCCCGCTGGTAGCCCGCGATGCGAGCGTGCAGCACCAGATCGTGGTTTCGGGCGCCGGGCACCTCGAGCGGGTCAAACTGAAGGCTGCCGAGCCGATCGACCACGCGGAGGACCGATTCAGGCTCGGCAGGCAGTGAGCGTGGCGGGTCGAGAAGGTGGCGGCGAACCAGGAAGCGCCGCGCATGGGCAGCCGAGATGGCGAGAACGTTCGGCATTCACTTGGATCGTACTGGACGACCCAGACGGGTTCTGGCACGAACCGAATCGGCGGCGAACGGACGGCCGGGGGCGGCCTGCTGGCGCCGCGGTTTGCCGATGGAGTAACTAACGCTCCGGGAGCGGCCTGCTGGCGCCGCGGTTTGCCGGTGGGGTAACTAACGGCGCACGACGTCGTCCAGAATTGCCGCGCTTTGCCAACCGAAGCAAATCTCGACCAAGAATGGCTCTAAACAAGGCCCATTCAGGCCCAAGGTGGTGGTTAGTTGCCTGAGCGGCAAATTCGGTCGGCGGCTCGGGGTGCGTGTCGGAAGCGCACGGCCGCTCGGCCCGCATCCGGGCTTGACAGCCTGCCTGCCTTCCGCACACTCAGGAGAGCATGTCGATGGAAAGAGCCCCCGGACCGACCCTGCCAGGCTCGATCTCGGATCTGCATGCCGCTTCGGGCGCCGATGATGCAGCGCGGCGGTCCCAGCGGATCCAGATCCTGGCGACGGAGCACTGGAGTCTGCTCGCGACGAGGTCACTCTCCTGGAACGAGTCATTCAGCCGCGCCACCATGTTCCTCACCCTGCTCTCGGGGGCGGTGGTGGCCCTCGCGCTTGTCGCACAGGCCACGTCCTTTGGCGAGGGATTCGTCACGTTTGCCCTGCTCCTCCTCCCGGTGGTCCTCTTCATGGGCTGCGCAACATTCGTCAGGCTCGCCGAGGTAAACAACGAGGACGCCTACTGGGTAACGGGGATGAACCGTCTGCGGATGGCCTACCTGGAGCTCGATCCTGAGTTGGCTCCGTACTTCGTGACGGGAATCACCGACGATACAGTCGGTCTCATGCGAACCTACGCGACCCACCCGGGCGGAACCATCCTCCACGGCTTCGTCACGACGCCGGCAACAATCGCCTTCGTCAATGCCGCGCTCGCCGCGGTGCTGGTCGTCATCGTGTCGATGCAGTGGCAGATGGGCATGGTGCCGGGCGGCGCGATCATTGGCGCCATCACCTTCGTGATCGCCATCGCGGTGCAAACCGCCTTCGTCTGGCGCGGCGCCAAGAACTACGAAATCGAGCAGCGGATCCCCACCCCGGTCGGCTTCGGCCCCGGGAGAGACGAGCCGGCCGGCTGACGACGCGGTTCGTCGGGACCTCGCAGCATGATTGGCACTCTGGACGACAGAGTGCCAATCGGTATACTCACCGGCGCAATGGCGATCAAGCGCGATTACTACGAGGTCCTCGGCGTCGACCGGGGTGCCACCGAGGAGGAGATCAAGCGCGCCTTCCGGCGCCTGGCTCAGCGGCACCATCCCGACGTCGATCGCGACGTCGGGGCCGATGAGCGCTTCAAGGAGCTTAACGAGGCCTACCGCGTCCTCTCGGACCGGCAGCGTCGGCAGGCCTACGACATGTTCGGGCACGCCGGCGTGGATGGCTCCAGCGCGGGCGGCTTCGAGGGATTCGGCGGTGGCTTTGGGCCCTTCGGCGACATCTTCGATGCCTTCTTCGGCGGCTCGCCGGCTGGCACCCGCGGCCGTCGCAGGGTGCAGGCCGGGGCTGACCTGCGCTACGACCTGACGATCGAGTTCGCCGAGGCGGTCTTTGGGGTCACCAAGGAGATCCATTTCCCGACGCTCGTTCGCTGTCCCGTCTGTGACGGCACCGGCGGCGAGCCGGGAAGCGAGCCGGAGCGGTGTCCCGAGTGCAACGGGTCGGGCGAGAGGCGGCGCGTGGCCCAGACGATCCTCGGCCAGATGGTGAACATCGTCGCCTGTCCACGCTGCAACGGGGAGGGCAGGATCATTGCCAACCCGTGCCACGAGTGCCACGGCGAAGGGCGCGTCCGCGAGGAGCGGCGCCTGACCGTCGAGATTCCAGCAGGTATCGACGCCGGCCAGCGGATTGCGCTCGAGAGCCAGGGAGAGGCGGGGCCGCGCGGTGGACCAGCGGGGGATCTGTACGTCGCAATCAGCGTCCGGGAGCATCCACAGCTGATACGCCGCGGGACCGAGCTCTACTACGAGATGCCGGTCACCTTCCCGCAGGCCGCGCTGGGCGCGACCGTCAGCGTGCCAACCGTGGAAGGCAGCGAAGAGATTGAGGTCCCTCCCGGGGCCCAGAGCGGGCACGAGCTGCGTCTGCGCGCCAAGGGGGTCCCTCGGCTGCGTGGCGCAGGACGAGGCGACCTGCACGTGATCGTCAACGTGGTGGTACCCAACCGGCTCTCGAAGCGAGAGCGCGAGCTGCTCAAGGAGCTCGGCGAGGTGAGCGGACCGGCCGTGGTGCCCAAGGGCGGCTCATCGGTCTTCGAGCGGCTCCGCGGGCTCTTCGACTGACCGATGCGTTCGGCGTCCATGCGCCATCCGGGGCCACCGTGGGCTGGCTGGAGCTGACCGTCGAGGCCGATGTCGAAGCAGTCGAGGCGGTATCGGAGATCTTTGGGCGGCTCGGCCATGGCGCCGCGGTGCAGCCGACGCGGCTGATCCACGATCCGGATGACGAATCGAAGGCTCGCGAGGATCCGATGGCTCCCTACATCGTGACCGCGCACATCCCCGACGACGATGCTGCAGCGGACGCCATCGCATTGACCGAACGGGCGCTCTGGCACCTCCAGGCCTTTGGCCTGCGTCCGGTTGGGTCACTCGCCGTACGACCCGTGGCCGAGGTCGACTGGACCGAGGCGTGGAAGGCGGAGTATCGCCCGCAGCGGATCGGGCGGGTCGTGATCAGCCCCTCGTGGCTGGAGACCGCGGCCGGCCCCGGCGAAGTCGTCATCCGGCTCGACCCCGGGATGGCCTTCGGGACCGGGCTGCATCCCACGACCCGCGGCTGCCTCGAGCTGCTCCAACGAATCGAGCCGATGCCTGCCAACGTCCTGGACGTTGGCTCAGGCTCCGGCATCCTGGGGATCGCGGCCATCCTTCTCGGGGCTCAGCGCGTTGTCGCGTTGGACACGGACCCCGTGGCCGTTCAGACCACGGCGGCCAACGCCGCGGCGAACGGCGTTGGGGAGCGACTCGAGGCGCGAGAGGGCACGCTCGGCGAGATGACGGCGGCTCGCCAGGGGCCGTTCCAGCTCGTCCTCGCTAACCTGGTCGCCACACTGCTCGTCGAGCTCGCCGAGAGGTTAGCTGCGCACGTGGAGCGCGGCGGCACGCTGATCGCATCCGGGATCATCGCGCCACGGGGCGACGAGGTCGTCGCGGCACTCGAGGGCGCCGGTTTGGTCCTTGTCGAGCGCCCTGACGACGGTGAGTGGCTCTCCCTCCGCATGCGGCGGGCGGGTTGAATCGGTTCGTGGTCGAGCCGGCGGAGATGGCGGGCGATGCCTTCCCGATCCCGCCGTTGATCGTGCATCAGCTGTCCCGCGTGTTGCGGCTGCGGGACGGCGATGAGGTCATCCTCCTGGACGGTGCCGGCAGCCAGGCGCGATGCCGGCTGACGAGGGGCGGGACCATGCTGGAGGTCCTCGAACGCGGGCTCAGCGGTGGGGAGCCGCGACATCGGCTTACCGTCTGGCAGGCCCTCTTGAAGGGCGACGGCCTCGAACGCGTGGTGCAACAGGGCACCGAGCTGGGTGTCGCCACCTTCCGCCTGATCACGACGGAGCGCGTCGTCGCACGAGAGATCTCGGAGCGGCGGTTAGAGCGGCTGCGGGCGATTGCGCGCGAGTCGACGGAGCAGTCGGAGCGGGGAATCGTTCCCTCGGTGGAGGCGCCGGTTCCGTTCGAGCGCGCGCTCGAATCCGGCGCGGTACTACTCTTCGAGCGGGCAGGCGTCGCCCATCCAGGGCTCGGGCAGATTGAGCCGCCGCCCAGTGTCATCATCGGTCCAGAAGGAGGCTTCACCCCCGACGAGGTCGGCGCGGCGGAACTCTCCGGCGTCAGGCTTGCCGGGCTGGGGCCACGGATCCTGCGCGCCGAGTCCGTGGCGATCGCCGCGGCGGCCGTGATCTTGTCCCGG
>JALYLE010000207.1 GCA_030774375.1 Chloroflexota bacterium
ACCCTGGCTATTGCTGGGGGGGCAAGCTTCAAGGGTTGGTAGGCGCTCGGGTGGTAGACTCCGGGCCCTCACCCCGCTAGGGTGACGATCCGGTGAATGCCAGCGTTCGACGCCTGATCTTCGCAACTACAGCCGTCGCGGCAGTCGCTGTCGCGGCGGCTGCTTTGTTGTACCCGCTGCGTCCAGAGATTCAGGGCATCTGGGGCCTGATGTTCTGGACTGCACTGACACTCGTAGGCAGTGCCTTGCCAGTGCGGCTCCCGCAAGGCACGGTTGTATCGGTTTCTGCTGCCCCGGTTATCGCTTCCCTCGTGCTTGGTGGGCCATTTGCGGCAGCGGTGGTCGCGGGGATCGGCACCTTGGAATCACGCGAGGTGCGAGGAACGGTCCCTTGGTATGGAACAGTGTTCAATCACGCAGCAGTCGTGCTGTCCGTTGTTGTCGGCGGGGTCGTATTCGAACTCATCCGAATCGCATCCTCGGGACTGGCTGTGCCTGCGCGCGAGTTGGTCTCCTTCGGCGGTCTCATTGTCGGCAGCGTGGTCTTCTATTTGTTGAGTGGAGTCTTGGCGGTTCTGGCGGTCAGCTTCCGGACCGGCACGTCGCTGCGGACTGTCTGGTCACAGGACCTCGGCGGGATCGCTGCGAACCTAATTGGGCTCGCCCCACTCTCTTGGCTTATGGCGCAGATCTTTGCGCTACCGGATGGTGTTGGTTGGTGGGCCACAACCTTGTTCTCTGTGCCACTCCTCACCACCAGGCTCGCGTACCACAGGTACGTTGAGACCAGGGAGCTGTTCGAGCAGACGATCACCGCCCTCGCCAAGGCCGTCGACGCTCGCGACGTGAACACCCGAAACCACTCGAAGCGGGTGAGCGACATCGCCGAGGCCATGTGTCGGGTCATGGGGCTGGCCGAGTCCGAGATCGAGAAGATCAAGTGGGCGGGGCTGCTGCACGATGTCGGCAAGATCGGAATCCGCGACAACATCCTGCTCAAGGAGGGACCGCTCGATAAGGAAGAGCGGTTCCTGATGAACCAGCATCCGACCATCGGGGCGGAGATCGTGGCGCCGGCGACGCAGCTCGCCCCGGAAGTGCCGCTCATCCGGCAGCACCACGAGTGGTTCAACGGATCCGGGTATCCAGAAGGGATCGAGGCGCTGGACATCGACCTTGGCGCGCGCATCCTGGGGGTAGCCGACGCCTACGAGGCGATGACCTCTCCACGCCCATACCGCAAGACGGCGCTGACCCACGAGGTCGCCATCGGTGAACTGCGAAAGTACTCCGGCATCCAATTCGACCCGGAGATCGTGCCGATCCTGATCGGGCTCGACCGCGAGACGCTGGACCGCAAGCCGGACCGTCCGGACGAGCTGCCGTCCATGCTGCGCTCCGCCGAGCCAAAGACAGACTCGAAGACCGCCGCGTCAATGGCGAACGAGGAGACCCCACCGTCGAGGCCGCTGCTCCCCTCTGACGATGCTTCTATTTCTTAGCGTCATCGCGCTGGCGCTCATCGTCGGGGCGCTGGCCGGTGGCGGCCTGCCGCGGCTCGTAGATCTTCGGCTCCAATGGACTCCGATCCTGGGGGTCGCCCTGGCGCTGGAGATTGTCGCCGGCCTGGTCAAGCAGAACGACCTGGCGCCGACCCTGCAGCTGGGCTGGGCCTTCGTGGCGGCCTACGCGCTGATCTTCACTTGGCTATGGGCCAACTGGCGCGTGCCCGGCCTGCAGATCGCCGCAATCGGGATCGGCCTGAACACCCTTGCAGTCCTGCTCAACAGCGGGCAGATGCCGATCTGGTCAGGCGCGTTCAGCGCGGCGGGTTTCGACCCATCGGTGCTCAACGGAGACCCATTCCGGTTCCTGCTGACCACGACCACCGTGGCGGACTTCGTGGCGCGTGGGGGGTTCCTGGGCGACGTGGTACCGATCCCGATCCCCGGCATCCGGAGCGTGGTCAGCATCGGCGACCTGCTGCTGGGGGTGGGCATCTTCTGGGTGATCGTCTACACCATGACGCGCCCCACCGCCGCGTTCCGGGCGAGCCTCACCACCGGGCCGCGGCCATCGGAGCCGTTCCGTGGTGCCCTCCCCTACCCGTCGACGGCAATCCCGGTGCCCCCTATCAGTGCCGAAG
>JALYLE010000208.1 GCA_030774375.1 Chloroflexota bacterium
CTCCTGGCGGTCGTTGTCGCGGCCGTCGTGCTCGCCGGTGGTGGCGTGCGGCGGTGGCAGGCCCGGCGCGCCCTGCGCGCGTGACCGGGACGCACGTCGAGCGCTGGTACACTGCCGGGCCATGACCTCCGACGCTCCGTCGCAGCCGCCGCGGCTCCTCGAGCCTCATTTCGAGACTGCGGCAGACGTCCTCGCCGGCGACACCGCGGATGTCTACTTTGAGCGGGCCCGACGCATCTTGGCCGCGGAGGGCATCGATCCGGTCGTCACCATGGAGATCTTCTGCCGCGCGGATGCGGTGCTATGCGGCGCCGACGAGGCGCTCGCCTACCTGCGCGAGATCCTTGGCAACGGGCGAAGGCTCGACCCATCGCCGATTGTCGAATCGCTCCACGATGGGGATCGGATCGCACCGCTCGAGGTCGTGCTGCGGATCACCGCCCGCTACTCAGCGTTCGGGCTGTACGAGACCGCCCTGCTCGGCATCCTTGCCCAGTCGACGGGTTGGGCAACCGCCGCGCGCCGCATCGCGGAAGCCGCCTCGCCGATCCCGGTCATCGGATTCGGCGCGCGTCACGTCCACCCCTCGGTCGCCGACCAGATGGACTACGCCAGCGTCATTGGCGGCTGCATCGGCGCCTCAACCCCCGCTGGTGCGCGCCTCGCGGGCCTAAGCCCCACCGGCACCATGCCGCACGCGCTGATCATCATCTTCGGCGATACGGTGCGCGCGGCAGAGGCCTTCGACCGCCACGTCGAATCGGACGTGCCTCGCATCGTCCTGGTCGACACCTTCCGTGACGAGGCGGAGGAATCGGTTCGCGTCGCCGACGCGCTCGGCGAGCGCCTCTACGGCGTCCGCCTGGACACGCCCTCCGAACGAGGACGCGTGACGGCGGACCTGGTGAAGGAGGTGCGCGCGCGCCTCGACCTGGCCGGACACGGCCACGTCCGGATCGTCGTCTCCGGCGGCCTCGATGCGGATCGGATCGCCTACTTCAAGGACGCCGGTGCGCCGGTCGACTCGTTCGCCGTAGGCTCGGCCATCAGTGACGCCAGCCCCATCGACTTCACCGGCGACCTTAAGGAGATCGACGGCAAGCCAATCGCCAAGCGCGGCCGCATCCCTGGGCGGAGCGAGAACCCGCGGCTGCACCCCGTCGATCTCGGTGGCGAGCCGTGACCAGCTCGCGCGGCCGCGGCCACCCCAGCGATCCGGGTGGGACCGGCGAGCGAGAATCGGCGTACGAGCTCTTCCAGCGCGGATCCCGCCTTCTGGCGGAACACCACCCGGGGGCGGCGTCCGTCGTCCTGGAGCGCGCCGAGCGGCTGGAGCCGGGTAAGGCGTCCATCCTGGAGGCGTTGGCGCGCGCCTATTTCAACCAGGGGCAGCACGCGCTCGCCGCCGAGCGATTCCAGCAGATGATCGACCGTGATCCGCTCGCGCATTACGCGCACTTTGGCCTGGGCCTTGCTCGCCATCGGCTCGGCGACGATCGCCAGGCGCGGATTCACCTCCGTATGGCGGTCTTCCTCAAGCCCGAGGTCGATGACTACCAGCGAGCGCTTGCACGAGTTCGCGGCGTCTAGGCGGACCTGGTCCGACGACCGCTAGGCGCCGGGGGCGCGAGCCTTCGCGACGTCGCCTATGATCCCGGCGAGCTCCTGGGGACGGGACCACATCGGCCAGTGGCTGGTCGGCAGGTCGACCCAGGTGATGTCATGCACCTCGGTGAGGCCGGCGAGCCACTCATAGCCGTCCTTCGCGTACTCCTTGTATTGCGCAGCCGTATATCCCGTGCAGATGACCGTGGTCGGGATGTCGAGTCGCGCGTCGTTCGTGAGCTCAATGCCTTCGCGGAGGACGCCACCCGGCTCGGGGACGGCCCGCCGCTGGAACGTCTCCTTCTGCTCCGCGCTGAGCCCATCGAGGTTCTCCTCCTCCTCGATCGCCTTCCAGTCGAGGGGCTTCTCAACGCCCTCGAACTCGGCGTCCGGGGCGCCCTTGCCAGGCGCGGAGTCGACATAGACCATGGCCGCAATCCGCTCCGGAATCCGGTCGCTCGCGGCGTAGCCGGAGAACCCGGTTCCGCTGTGCACGGCCAGCACGGCCGGACGCTCGGTACCCTGGATCGCATCGACGATCGCAT
>JALYLE010000209.1 GCA_030774375.1 Chloroflexota bacterium
CCCTCGATCTCGACGATGTTCTGTGGGCCGCCCAGGGCCGCGAGAAAACGGCGGGCCTTGTCTTCCACGACGACTACCTCGCAAGGGTCCAGAGGATATCTGGAGCTGCGGGATGGCCGGATTGTCAAGCCACCCCGCAGCGTGAACACCGATCAGGCGGGTGCGGCGGCTCCTTCCGCCGGGACCTCGCCGAACTCTTCGACGGCTTCGGGCTCACGACCCGGCGTGGGGATGTCGAGAGCCCGGATCACGAAGACGAACGAGAAGTAGTAGATCACCGCGAAGACCAGGCCGACCCCCAGCAGCAGGATCGGCTGTTTCGCGATGTTGAAGTTGATCAGGTAGTCGATCAACCCGGCCGAGAACGTGAACCCGTCACGGATTCCCAGCGAGATCGTGACGAACGCGGAGATGCCCGTCAGCACCGCGTGGAGTGCGTAGAGCACGGGCGCGACGAACATGAACGAAAACTCGATCGGCTCGGTGATGCCGGTGACGATCGAGGTGAGGGCCGCGCTGAACAGAATGCCCCCGACCACCTTTCGGTTCTGTGCGCGAGCGGTCGTGTACATGGCGAGGGCCGCGGCCGGGAGGCCGAACAGCATGATCGGGAAGAAGCCGGTCATGAAGAGCCCGCCCTGGGCTCCCTTGACGCACCCTGCCGGGACGCTGGTGCCGGTGCAGAAGAAGTTGGTCAGGTCGCCGAACTGGAACCAGACCACGGTGTTAATGACGTGATGCAGCCCGACCGGAATCAGCAACCGATTCAGGAACCCGTGGACGGCCGCGCCAGTGGCACCCGCGGTGACCAATCCATTGGCAAGGTCGGTGAGCCATGCCTGTGGGAAGTGCCACACGACACCGAACACAGCCCCCAGCACGAGACCGGTGAACGCCGTGATGATCGGAACGAAGCGCCGTCCACCAAAGAAGGCAAGCCACTCCGGCAGTCGGATGCTGTGATAGCGCTCGTAGAGCGTGGCTGCGAGGAGACCCATCATGAGCCCGCCGAGGACGCCGGTGTCCAGGGCTTCGGCCTTCCCGTAGACGAGGATACCGATGTCCTTCAGCACGGCGGTGAAGACCCAGTACCCGGCCGCGGCGGCGACAGCGGCCGTGCCGACGTCGGCCGTGAAGCCGGCGGCGACGCCGACCGCGAACAGGAGCGGCAGATTGCTGAACACCGCATTGCCGGCGTCGGCCATCCACGAGATGTTCAGCATGTCGGATTGACCGAAGCGCAGCAGGATACCCGCCGCGGGCAAGACCGCGATCGGCAGCATCAGGGCGCGGCCGATGCGCTGTAGGTATGCGAACACGGGCGATAACCTCCGAACTGGCCGTCGCGGATCAGGCGCCGACGGCATGCGCCCGTTCAACGATCCGAATCAGACCGATCGCCACCTCCCTTCGACGGCGGAGGGACCGCACCGGCCGCTCCCGCACCTCCCATGCGAGCCAGGCCGCGGGCCACCTGTGCGCCCAGCCCGGCCACCATGAATTGCCAACCCAGGTCGGAGCGGACGTTGGCCACCGTCATGGCGAACGGCACGTCCTGCAGGAGGCGGCTGACCGGAGGATTCCGTCCGGCCAGGCGCACGACCCGGCTGTAACCGCTGTACTCACCGCGTGCGGTATCCCCGAGGAAGACGATCGTGGAGTAGTCGGTCGTGCCCGCGGGGATTGCCTCGGCGGGTCCCAGCACGAAGGTAGTCTCGCGGGCGGCGTCTAGCGAGATACCGGCCAGACGGAGCATCGCAAAGATTTCGGTCAGTGCGCCGGCAGGCCCGGTCAGCCGAGCGCGAGGGGAGCGCGCGACACGGACCTTGGCCGGCAGGGGGAAGGCCTCAGGGTTCGGATCGAGACGGCGCACCCGGCCGGAGCGCTCGCGCAGGTCATCAGGCGAGAAGTCGCCCAGGATCTCAACGTCCGTGACCGTGCGCGGCGCGTTGCCGGGAGAGGTCGCCGTGGGGAGAAACCCCATCTCTGCGTCGGACACTCCGTAGGCGGACGCGGCCACCAGGTCGACCGCGACGGCGTCCGTCCCGATGATGAGCATACCCAGGTCGATGGGCGCGCCCGAGAGCTCGCCACCCTCGTGGGTTGCCCGCGTGGCGTCCAGGACGATCAGGTCAGGCGCCGCGATGCGGTTCAGCAGTTCGAGCGCCTCGACGAACCGATGGTGCTCGGCCGACTGGATCGCGTGAGGCAACAGGTCGTAGAGATGGCGCACGGCGCCGGCAAAGGGCAGGATCGTGCTCCCGCACAGGCGCGGGATCGAGACACGGAAGGCGGCCGCGCTCCAGGCGGCCGGCAGTTCGAATGTCGCTTCTGTTGCGCCGCCATCGGGCCGGCCGATGGTCGCTCCTGGCACCGGACGGAAGGCCGCCTCGTCGAATCGGATCAAGCGGGCGCCCAGCCTCGCTGCCAAGCGGTCGTAGCCGGCTTGGCGCGTGGTGTAGCGGGTCGGGAAGCCGGGGAGGCTCTGGACGCCCAACGCGAGCGGTGAGCCGTCGAAGGCGCGAGCTACGCCCTCGATAGTCGTCAGATCCGTGCAGGCTTCCGGGGCGTAGCGCGGGTGCGACCATGGGCATGTCGGCTGCAGGAGGACGTCTCCGGGCGGTCGCACGGCGCCGAGTGCCTCGAGCGCGGATTGCACATGGCGAGCAATCGCGTCGACATCGCCGGGGTCACAGCTTCCGACGTAGACCGATGCCACCGATCCCATCATCCCGTCATCCCGCCCTGGGCACGGGGAGCGGAAACTCCGCCGCGATCAAGCCCACGGGTCGCGGCCAGCGCGCAGTCTACGTGGCGCTCACACGAATGTACAGACATTGCGCGCGCGCGCTTAAAGGGCCGCGATTCGAGCGGCGTACCGGCCCATCAGCTCGTCGATCCATGCGTCGCCGCCCGGTACGTTCGAGCTCCGCCAGATCGGCAGCTCGATGCGATCGGATTGGGCGCGCGCGGCGATCGAAACCAACAACAGGTTCCAAACATGACAGGTGGCGATCGTCGAAAACGGCGCCACCGGGACCGCGCCTGTTGCAACCGTGAATGCCGCGTCGCCCACCGGGGTGCACGTGTCGATGACCACGTCGGCGACGTCGGCCAGCCGGCGTCCAGCTGGATCGCGGCTGGCGACTGCACGGCCGTGGGCAACAGACGTGATGGCGATGACCGTCGCGCCGAGCTCGCGCCCGCGCGTGGCGAGCTCGACGGGGACCGGGTTGACGCCTGACTGGCTTGAGACGACGAGGCAGTCGCCTGCGGTGACCCCGGCTCCGGCGAGAAGGGCAGACCCCGATCCGACCCGTCGCTCCGCCGACGTGCTCGCCCGCCCTCCATTCAACGGCAGCATCGATGGATCCCAGATCGGATTCACACACGCCAGACCACCAGCGCGGTAGAACGCCTCGAGCGCAAGGATCAGGCCGTGACCAGCTCCGGCCACGTGGATCAGGCCATCCCCGACGACGGTTGCGTAGAGGGCGTCACCCGCTCGAGCAAGTGAAGAGACATTCGATCGAGAGATCTTGCGCAGGAGCGCGGCAACGTCCGACGTAAGCCGTGCGGCGACATCGGTCCCGGTCGTCATTGGCGGGTCAGGGTGAGCCGGATCTCGTACCGATCCGAGCGGTAGACGGAGTCGACCAGCTCGAGGAGATCGCCCCCTTCACCAAAACTGCGACGCTCGATCTGGAAAACGGCCGATCCTGCCTCGAGGCTGAGCAGGGCCAGCTCGTGCGGTGCCGCGATGCGCGCCTGGATGAGCTCGTCGGCGGAGTGGATCACCAGCCGGTAGCGGTCCCGAAGCGCCTCGTACAGCGAGAACTTGGCAAAGTCGCGTGCCTCGATGCCAGGCACCTTTGCATACTGGATGTGCGAACGCTGCCAGGCGACCGGGCGTCCCTCCACTCGCCTCACCCGCTCGAGGCAGAAGACGGGTTCATGGAAGCGCGTCCCAAGCCGAACGGCGAGCTCATGGTCGGCCGGGACGACCTCCTGCCGCACCACCTCGGAACTCGTCCGGCTGCCGAGGGCCGCAAACTCCTCGCTGAAGCTCATCAGGCGTCCTACCGGATAGCGAAGGCGTTGTCGCGGCAGGACGACGGTCCCCGCCCCCCGGCGGCGCGCAACGATCCCTTCCCTGGCCAGTTCGAGGATGGCCTGCCGAACGGTGGGCCGGCTGACGCCGTACCGCTCGGCGAGCACGACTTCGGGCGTCAGGCGACCTCCCTCGGGGACCTGGCCAGTGTCGATCTGCTCAAGGATGGAGCGTTTGATCTCGGCGTAGATCGGCACTCCCCCATTCGATCCCCGCGGACGCCTCACCCGATCCCCGGACCGAACCGGCATGCCGCAATTGTCAGGACAACTACATCGAAGTCAAGGACGAATCGCGCACGAGGAGCACGCCCGTTAGTGGGTCAAGAAGCGCCCTCCGAGTGCCATTCGACGCCACGTATGGCGCCGACCACGCATGGCGATCGAGTACTCGTACAGCAGGTCGGGGTCCGTGACGCGGCCCAGGCCGGCGTCGCCAAGATGGTGGACGTCGACCCCGATCTCCTTGGCCAGCAGCGCGAGCTGCTGCGCGATGGCGGGCCGTGCGCCTTCCTGACTCGTTCCGACGGTCCCCATCACGATCGCACCGCGGTCGTGGATCGCGGCGCACAGCTCCGTCGCCAGCTCGCGCGTGACTCCCGGAACCGTCCCGGGCAACGGGACCAGCACACCGTCGGCGCCCGCATCCACCAGCCGAGCGAGCGCATCGGGCGTGATCTTTTCGGTGTGGCCCGCCTGGTGCATCTTCCCGACCCACACCGCAGCGTCACTGCCCAGCGCGCGGCGCAGCTCGGTCGTGACTCGCCCGAGATCGTCGAACGTTGTGCCCGTGCCCGGATTCGCCGTGAGACACAGCATCGCGGCGCCTGCGTCGATCAGGCGGCGCGCATTCTCGACCGTCGCTCGTCGAGGTGCGGGAACGTCGCCCGGCTCGAGGTTGACACCGATGGGGCGGCCCACGATCTGCGCCAGCTGTGCAAGATCGGCCAGCGGCCCGAGCACGGGGAATCGCCAGCCCTCATCCCCCCAAACCAGCTCGATGAAGTTGAGGATGATCAGGTCCGCGCCGTGAGCGGCAACCAGCTCGAAGTTCTCGATGCCGTCAACGAGGACAGGTGCGGCAGGAATCACCTCGGCCGCGAGGGTCCTGCCCTCGGCTGCGGCCACTGCATCGGTCAGGCTCCGGCCCCTCAGGGCCGAAAGCTGATTGCGATCGAGATCAAGAATGCGCGGCATCTGGGACCCTCCGGCCTTTACGGGACGACCCAGTTTCCTGCGAGCATCACGCGGAGAACGCGAAGATCGTCGTCGAGCTCAACCAGATCGGCCCGCTGGCCTGGGGCGATCCGACCCCGATCCTCGATGCCAAGCAGTTCGAGGGGTCGATAGCTGCCCGCGCCGATCGCTCTGGGAAGCGGAACACCGGCTGCGACGAGCTGACGCACGGCCGTATCGACGGCGATCACACTGCCGGCCAGTGCTCCGTTGGATACCAGCCGGCACTGGCCGTCATGAACCTCCACCTCGAGGCCCCCCAGGGTGCTTCGTCCGTCGCCGGTGCCTGCGAGGCTGATCGCGTCGCTGACGAGCATGAGACGATTGGTCGGCTTCGTGCGCAGGATGATCGGCCAGACGGCGGGATCGACGTGGAAGCCGTCCGCGACCAGCTCGATGTAGGCGGCGTCGTGCGTGAGGGCGGTAACCGCCAGGCCTGGCGCGTGCTGTTCGACCCCGGACATGGCGTTGAAGAGATGGGTCGTGCTCTTCGCGCCCGCCGCGTAGCCCAAGGCTGCCTGCGTCGCCGTCGCATTCGAATGGCCGAGGGAGACAACCACGCCACGCTCCGCGAACCAGCTGATCAGGTTCAGCGCTCCGTCGACCTCGGGCGCAATGGTGATGACCCGCAGACCGTCGAGGAGGCCGGAGAGGCGGCCTCGGTCGGCTCTCGCCGGTTCCAGGATGAAGGCTGGGTTCTGAGCGCCCTTCTTCACGGGGGAGATGAAGGGGCCCTCGAGGTTGAAGCCGAGTGGCTGTGCGCCGTCGGCGCGAGGCTCGGACGACCAAGCACGGATGTCGTTGGCAAATCGCTCGAGCACATCGATCGGCGCAGTGACGGCCGTGGGCAGGAAGCCGGTCACGCCCTGTCGAAGGAGGCTGCGGGCCATCCCGTCGAGCGCCAGACGGCCGTCCACCGCATCGTGGCCGCCCCAGCCGTGCACATGAATATCGACCAGGCCGGGACCGATGAGGGGGCCGTCGGCCTGCTTGTCGTCGAGCTCGATTGCCTGGATGCGGCCATCCGCCACGTGGATTCGACCGGCGTCGACGCGGTCGTCGAGGACGAGCCTGCCGGCGACTGTCCGGTTCCCGCTCTTGGTCACGAGGAGCCTGGGCTCACGGTGCACTCCGCGGGGTGACTTTGTGTGGCGCGCCCGGCAGGAATCGAACCCGCGACCTGATGGTCCGAAGCCACCCGCTCTGTCCGCTGAGCTACGGGCGCGCGCTCCAATCGGGGAGACCGGAAGTGTACGGGTTCTAGGCGGCCTTGGTCGCTCGGCGCTTGGTTGCGGCACGCACGGGCAGGCGATACTGATGCCTCTCGGCCAAGAGCGCGGTCATGGCATCAGGCTGGAGCGGCGGCGCGAAATGATAGCCCTGCCCCAGGTCGCACTGCAGGGCGAGCAGGCGCCGGAGCTGCGTGGCGGTCTCGATCCCCTCCGCGGTGACAGTCAGCCCGAGTGCCCTGGCGAGCGCAATCGTCGCCCGCACAATCGCGCTCTTCTCGCGCTCTTCTCCGAGCCCTTCGACGAATGAGCGGTCGATCTTCAACCCGTCAACGGGCAGGCGCTTGAGATAGCTGAGCGATGAATAGCCGGTTCCGAAGTCGTCGACAACGATATGCACCCCGAGCTCTCGCAATCGCCGAAGTGAGGCGATCGCAGCCGTCTCGTCGGCGAGCATCATGCTCTCGGTGATCTCCAGGGCGAGGCTTGCTGCTGGAAGCCCGGTCTCGGCCAGCACCGCCTCGACTCCCTCCACGAACGCGCCCTCGATCAACTCGCGGGCCGAAGCGTTCACCGAGATCCTCAGATCCCGTGCCCCAGGGCACTCGCGCTGCCAGCGTCGCGCCTGTCGGCATGCTTCGCGCAGAACCCACGCGCCGATGGCCACTATTTCGCCTGACTCCTCCGCGAGCTCGATGAATTCGAGCGGACCGATGTCCCGGGTCGGATGGTTCCAGCGCAGCAGTGCCTCCGCACCCACGATCCGTCCCGTCGGGAAGCTGACGATGGGTTGGTAGTTCAGGCTGAACTGGTCGCGCTCCAGTGCCTCGCGAAGCTCGCCGTCGAGCTGCAGCCGAGCCAGCTGGCGGGTATGCATGGCCGGCTCGAAGACCTCGAAGCTGCCCCGGTTCGAAGCCTTGGCCAGATACATGGCCGTGTCGGCATCCCGGAGGAGCTCGACGGACGTGATATCGGGCTCGCCGCGATCGAGGGCCACGCCGATGCTGGCTCGTGCGCGGACCGTGCGACCGTCGATCAACAGGGCCCCTGACAGGGCTGCCACCACTCGTTCGGCGGCCTGGGTGGCGTCTTCCTCACCATGGATGTCCTCGAGGAGGATCCCGAATTCGTCCCCTCCCAGGCGTGCGACCGTGTCGGCCTGGCGCGTGCACTCGCGCAGGCGCTCCGCCACCCCACCGAGCACGGCGTCTCCAGCGGCATGTCCCAACCCGTCGTTGATCATCTTGAAGCTGTCGACATCGAGGAAGAGGACGGCAACGTGCCTGCGCGAGCGCTCCCGGCGAGCTAGCGCGTGATCTATGCGGTCGGCGAAGAGGCTCCGATTCGGAAGCCCCGTCAACGGGTCGGTCACCGCGGCATCCACCAGCTGATCGTGGATCGTCGCGTTGTCGAGCGCGATAGCCACGTGGTTGGTGAACAGTCGGACAAGCTCGAGGTCCTCGGCGTTGAAGTCGCGCCCGACGCGATACAGGTTGAGGGCGCCAACCACCCCGTCAGCGTTCCGGATTGGGGCGACGATCATCGACTCGTCGTCGTCCGTGGGGGTTCCCGGCACGTGGACCACGCGCGGGTCGTTGGAGGCTTTGTTGATGATCTCGGCTTCGCCCTTGACGATCACGTCCCCAGTGATTCCAGACCCCACCGCCGGGCGACTGGCCAGGATCTGCTCCGCGTATCGGTCACGCGCCAGGATTGGGACAAGACAGCCCGCCTCGTTGTCCACGAGGTAGATCGTCAGGGTGTCGTGGGGAACCACGTCGGCCAGCGTATCGGCGATCGCCTCGAACACTGCTCCCCGCTCGCGCTGGACCAGCAGCCGCTCGGTGATGGCCAGGAGCTGCCGCTGACTCGCGACGCGTCGCTCCAGGGCATCCCGACGGCGTTCCATCTCCTCCATCTGCCGGGCATTGGAGAGTGCGACCGCCGCCTGTGAGCCGACGATCTGCGCCAGGCGTAGATCGATTGCATCGAACGCGTTCAGACCCAGGCGGAACAGCTCCAGAACGCCGAGCACCCGGTCCTCATAGATGAGTGGCACGACGATCATCGACTCGTCGGTCTCATCCGTGCCCGGGATGCGCGACCCGCGGGGGTCGCGTGCGGCGTCGTTGATGATCTCCGGCACGCCCGATGCGGCGATGTGACCACCGAGTCCCTTGCCGAGACGGAGCCGAACGAGATCTGGAGTCTCGTGGGCGTAGTGCTCGACCTTGCTGCGCAGCTTGATCGGCTCCAGCGTCTGGCCATCGGCTTCCAGCACGTAGAAGCGCAGGCCATGCCAGTCGATGACGGAATCGATCTCACGCGCGACCGCGTCAGCAACATCGCCCACCGCACGAGACCTGCTGAGCTGCGTAGTCAATGCCTCGATGCGCTCGAGTTGCTCGCTCCAGCGACGCGTTTCGGCCAGCAGACGGGCATTGTTGAGCGCCAACCCGGCCTGGGAGGCGATGGAGAGGAGCCGATCGGCATCTGCCGACGAGAAACGGCGTGGCGTGAGCGTTGCGAGTGAGAGGAGACCCCACGTCACTCCGCCGACTCGAATCGGGACGAAGACTGCTGCACGAATCTTGAAGCGGCTGACGATGTCACTGGATGGGACCGGAAAAGCTGAGAGATCCTCGAAGAACGTTGGCTCTTCACGCTCGATCGCACCCCGGAGGATTGCGCTGCTGGAGAGCGGGAAGCGCATCCCCGCAGGCAGGTCCAGCTTCTCGCTCGGCAGGACCGTCACCAACGCGTCGCCGTCCAGGCGCATCAGCCCGGCGAGGTTCACGCCAAACATGTCCCGCAGGCGGAGACTCAGGTAGCGGGCAATGGCGTCGCGCTCGACCAGGCCACCCAGCTCGACCGAAAGTTCGGCGAGGGCGGTCGCAGCCGGGCCGCCGTCGGCCTCAGGCAGGCGGGCGTCCAGGACGGATCGCTTGAATCGCCAGGCACGCCCCACCTTCACTGCCGGAACCTGTTTGCGCTGCGCCAGCAGGTAGAGGGTTCGGGTGGAAACCGCCAGGTAGCGAGCGGCCTCGTCTATCCCGATCCACGGGTCAGCGGCGTCCATCTGGTCATGCATCGGGCCCTGCGTGGTCGCCGTGCCAGAATCTGCCGCTTGTTGCCACTTGCTGCGCATCGGCGAGACCGTAAGGGCGCGGCGTTCGCCTGGCTATCATCCCCTCAGATGAACGGTGGGGCCGATAGTCCTATTCCGGCCGATCAGCCCGTCATCGGGTCGGCTCAGCAGCCTCGGCCAAGTAGTCGGCGTCGGTGACCTGCTCGCCCCACTCGGACTCTGCGCCCTCGGCTGGAGCCTCCCAGATCGCGAGATGCGACATGAAGTGGTTGGGCGCCGCACCATGCCAGTGCCATTCGCCGGGCGGGGTGTAGATCGTGTCGCCCGGGCGCATCTCGATAACCTTGCCGCCCTGGGACTGAATCCGCCCGAGTCCCCCCGTGACGTGCAGGGTCTGTCCGACGGCGTGGGCGTGCCAGGCATTGCGCGCCCCAGGCGCGAAGCGGACGACGCTGACACGGACCCGGGAAGGCTCTTCGCCGCGAGCGATGACGTCAAGCCAGACGTCGCCGGTAAACCGGTCGGCCCCACCCTTGGCGGACGGCAGCTTGGACTGGATCTCCATCACATGTCTCCTTTTGCTGTGACGCGGCTGCGCTGGCTTCCGCGGGTGCCTCACCGTCTCGGTGGAGCTCATCGGTCGGAAACCTGAGTGCGCTTCCATTCGGGACGCGCAGATGGCGGTCTCCGATCGAACCTACTGGCTGGTCGCGCTCGACGTCGGTGAGGATCCGCTGGGAGCGGCCGTCGGGCTCGGGCTCTTCTTGTTCTTCTTGCTGCTGCTTGGGCTGGCGCCAACCGAAGCACTGGAAGCCGGCGAGGTTGCCGCAGGAG
>JALYLE010000210.1 GCA_030774375.1 Chloroflexota bacterium
GAGCGCACCGCCCGCTCGTTGTAGTCGAAGGTCCGCAGCCAGACCCGTTCCAGGCGCATCTCGCCAAAGGCAAAGTCCAGCAGGGCGAGCATGGCATCCGTGCCGAACCCCTTGCCCCAGCGCGATCGGTCGAAGATGAAGATCGACACCTCGGCCGAACCGTTGAGCCGGTCGATGTCGCGCAGGCCAATCCCCCCAATCCCGCGCTCATCTCCGAGCTCGCAGATCACGAAGTTCACCGTCGTCTCGGCCTGCGACACGAGCATCTGGGCGAACCGCTCGCTCTCGGCGCGGCTGAAGGGGCGACGAAACCCGCTGTAGTGGCCCAGCTCCACGTCGTCGATGGAGGACTCCAGGACATCGGCGGTCTCCAGCGGACGCAGCCAGACGCGTTCACCGCGCAGCAGCGGGTGCTCGGGGGCAGGGCTCATGCCGGCATGGTACCCACCACGGGCAGGCCGGTTGCGCGCAGTCCCGGGCGCGCGTACCGTGCGCGGCACGATGACCGGCTCCCTGGCGGCGTGGTACTCCCGATTTCCCGAGGGCTGGTGGGGCTACCACTGGGCTCCGCCTGAGCCGATGAGCGCCGTTGAGATCGTGGGCAGCGGCAGCCTGGACGCCCGCCTGATGGCCACCCTCTGGGCTGTGGTCAGCCGACGGAAGTCGGTGATGCTCGCCAGCGAGGCGCCACAGGCCGGCAAGACGACTACGCTCTCCGCAATGGTCGACTTCCTGCCGGCGGGCACCGTGGGCGTCTTCCTCCGCGGCTGGCGTAGCGACTTTGGCTGGACCGATGAGGTGGCCAACGACCGCGGTTTCATGCTCATCAACGAGATGAGCGACCACCTGCCGATCTACGTCTGGGGGCGCAACGCCCGCGGAGCGCTCCAGCTTGCCGGGCGCGGCTACGGGCTGGGCGGCACCATGCACGCCGACAGCCTGGACGAGGCGCTTACCTGCCTCCGTGACGAGCTGGGTGTGACCGATGCGGACCTCGCTGGCCTCACGATCTACCTCCAGTTCTCCGCCTACCGCACCCCTGCGGGAATGTATCGGCGCTGCGAGGAGGCTTGGCACCTGCGCCTGACCGATGACGGCATACTCGCACCCGTTCGCCTGGCGGCGATCGAGGGCGGTCGCTCGCCGAGCCTCACTGGGGCGCAGAGGTATCCAGTTCCGCCACTCCTGCCCGCCGACGGCGGGCGGTCCAAGCGCTTGCTCGTGCACGACGCCGACGCCTACGCGGCGCTCGCGACCAGTCTGGGGCTGGGCGCCGACGCGCTGGAGGCGGAGCTGGCGCATCGGTCCGCCTATCTGACTGCGCTGGGGGAGCGCGGTGTCTGCGACCCGCCATCCGTGGCGGTCGCCCTCGCGTCCTATCCCGAGTCAGCTGAATCCGGAGGAGCTCCCGCATGACCCATCCCGGCGCCTCGACCCTTGGTGAGCTCCGCGAATCCGGCTGGCGTAGCCGCTCCGTCAAGGACGAGATGCGCGCCAACCTCCTCGACCGCATCCGGCGTGGCGAGGCGCTGGTGCCCGGCATCCTGGGCTATGACGAGACGGTGCTGCCACAGATGGAGAACGCCATCCTGGCTGGCCAGGACATGATCCTCCTGGGCGAGCGGGGACAGGCGAAGAGCCGCATCGCGCGGGCGCTCGTTGGGCTGCTCGACGAATGGCTGCCGGCGGTCGGGGGTGCCGAGCTTCACGACGACCCCTTCCACCCCATCTCGCCGTTCGCCGCCGCCCTCGTCGCCGAGCGAGGCGACGAGACGCCGATCACCTGGATCGCGCGCGAGGACCGTTTCGCTGAGAAGCTGGCGACGCCGGACATCAGCATCGCCGACCTGATCGGCGAGGTCGATCCCGTCAAGGTGGCGGAGGGGCGTTATCTGGCCGACGAGCTGACCATTCATTACGGGCTTCTGCCGCGTACCCATCGCGGGATCTTCGCCATCAACGAGCTGCCGGACCTCGCCGAGCGGATCCAGGTTGGGCTGCTCAACGTGATGGAGGAGCGCGACGTCCAGATCCGCGGGTATCGGATTCGGCTGAACCTGGATCTCTTCGTGATCGCTTCCGCGAACCCGGAGGATTACACGTCGCGTGGCCGGATCATCACGCCTCTGAAGGACCGATTTGGAGCGCAGATCCGGACCCACTATCCCGAGGAGGCGTCCACCGAGATCGCGATCATGGAGCAGGAGTCGGCAGCCATCTTCGGCGACTCCGAAGAGGCGGTTGCCGCGGGCGCCGTGCCCGTGCACGTCCCGGGCTTCATGAAGGAAATCGTGGCAGAACTCTCGCAGCTGGCGCGCCGCTCGTCGGAGGTGAGCCAGCGTTCCGGGGTGAGCGTGCGCGTGACGATCGCCAACCACGAGACGCTGGCCGCGACGGCGTTGAAGCGTGCCGTGCGGCTGGGTGAGGCGACCGCGGCACCGCGGGTCAGCGACCTGCCGGCGGTCGTGGCGTCGACCGCGGGAAAGATCGAGCTCGAGACGCTGGGCGACGAGGCGCGCGAGGACCGCGTGGTTGAGAAGCTGCTCCAGCGCTCTGTGGTCAACGTCTTCAACCGGCATTTCGCCCTCTCTGAGCTGGCGCCACTCGTGGAGCGCTTCGAGACCGGTGTCACCGCCGAGGTGGGTGAATACGTCACCAGCCTGGCTCACGAGAAGCTGGTGGGAGAGTTGCCGGAGTTAAGGCGGGCGGTGGGTCGCCTGGAGGTCGGCGAGTCGCCTGCCTCACTGGCGAGCGGCGTGGAGTTCGTGCTCGAAGGGCTGCACCTCAACCGCCGGCTCAACAAGGAACGACGCGCCGGTGGAGTGCGCTATGGGAGGTAGGTCTCTGACCCTCCGTTACTCCCGCTGGGACGGCACGCAGGACCTTCCGCCGTTCGACGCGGACGACGTGCTGCGAGCCATCGGCGACGACCTGCTGGCCGAGGGTGACGTGCGGCGCGCCCTCCAACGGCTCATGCAGCGTGGGATGCGCGGCGCGCGGGGCGGCGATATTCCCGGCCTTCGCCGAATCTTGGACCGGCTCCGCCAGCAACGCCAGGAGGAGCTCGAACGCTCCAATCTGGACGGAGTGCTGCGCGACATTGAGGAGCGGCTGGACGCGATCATCGCGCAGGAGCGCGCGGGGATTGACAAACGGCTGCACGACGCAGAGCAGCAGTCCCTCGACGCGCCGCCGGGTGAGCAGCAGGACCAGGCCCACATGGCCGAGCAGGTGCTGAGCCGGGCCGCGCAGCAGCGAAGGGATCGGCTTGACAGTCTGCCGCCGTCCATGGCGGGTCGCCTGAATGGCCTGCGCGACTACGAGTTCATGGACCCCGAGGCCCGGGATGCCTTCAATGCCCTGACCGATGAGCTGCGTCAGCAGATGCTGCAGACCTACTTCCAGGGGCTGAAGGAGGGTGTCCAGGGCCTCACTCCGGATGACCTGGGCGGCGTCCGCGACATGGTCCGCGACCTCAACGATCTGCTCGAGAAGCACGCCAGCGGGACCGATACGCCCGCCGACTTCAACGAGTTCATGGCAAAGCACGGCGCTTTCTTCCCACCGGGCATCGAGAACGTCGACCAGCTGATCGATCACCTGCACCGGCAGGCCTCGCAGATGGCCTCGCTCCTCTCCTCGATGTCGCCGGAGATGCGTGGGGAACTGCAGTCGCTGATGGATGACCTGCTGCGCGACGACCGGCTGCGGTGGGACATGGCGCGCCTGGCGGGGAACCTCCAGTCGCTGCGCCCGGACCTGCCCTTCGGCGATCCCTATCCCTTCGACGGCAGCGAGCCGATGGGCCTCCCGGAGGCGCTGGCCGCCATCGATCGGCAGCAGCGCTACGACTCCCTCGAGGAACAGTTGGTCGGCGCGCGCGACCCGGATGCGCTCAATGGGATCGACCCGGACCTGCTTCGCGACCTGGCTGGCGACGAGGCGACCGATGACCTGGCCCAGCTGCGGGAGCTGACGCGATCACTGGAGGAGGCGGGCTACCTTGAGCGCGACGGCGGCCGGCTGGAGCTGACACCGCGCGCCGCTCGCAAACTGGGGACGCAGGCGCTTGCCGATATCTTCAGCCGCCTGCGCCGCGAATCCCTCGGCGGGCACTCCCTGCCTCGACCGGGCGCGGGTGGCGAGCACACCGATGACACAAAGGCCTACGAGTTCGGAGACCCGTTCGCGGTCGACATCAATCGGACCCTCTTCAACGCCATGGCGCGCTCGGGGCCGGGCGTCCCGGTGGGAATCGGTCCGGGAGACTTCGAGGTCCATCGGTCTGAAGAGACCACCGTCACCAGCACCGTGCTGCTCCTCGACATGAGCCGGTCCATGCTCCTGCGCGGCTGCTCCACCGCCGCCAAGCGCGTCGCCATGGCGCTCCACACCCTGATCGCGACGAAGTATCCGCGCGATCGGCTCTATGTCGTGGGCTTCGCGTACTACGCGCGCCAGATCGCGCCGGAGGCAATCGCGACCCTCTCGCCGTACGAGTTCGAGTACGGCACCAACCTGCAGCACGCACTGATCATTGCCCGCGGACTGTTGGGACGCCGCGGCGGCAACAAGGAGATCGTGGTCATCACCGACGGCGAGCCGACGGCTCACATCGCGAACGGCCAGGTCGAATTCGCATATCCGCCGACCATCCGCACCATGCAGTCCACGCTACGCGAGGTCGGCCGATGCACCCGAGAGGGGATCGTCATCAACACGTTCATGCTGGAGCGCTCGCGGTACCTGTCCGAGTTCGTGGACCTGATGAGCCGGATCAATCGCGGTCGAGCGTTCTACGTGGAGCCGGAGCACCTCGGCGAGTACGTACTCGTCGACTACGTGAGCAACAAGACGAAGCGCGTCGCCTAGTCACCGCGGCTCACTGACCCTGACCATTGAGCAGTGCGCCTGCTCAAGGCCCGCGGAACCCGCCCTGTGCGGCACCCCTGAGCAGCCCTCCTGCTTAAGCCCCGCGGAAGGCGTGCCCTGCGCGGTTCTTCAGCAGTGCTGCTGCTCACGCCCCGCGCAACGGGCCACATACGCCACTTCTTGAGCAGTCCGACTGCTCACGCCCCGCGGAACGGCCCTGTGCGCCCCTCTTGAGCAGTCCGACTGCTCACGCCCCGCGGAACGGCCCTGTGCGCCACCCCATGAGCAGTCCGACTGCTCGAGCCCAACAGACCAGCTGCTGGCACAATCCGCCGCATGGCCGCCAACTCGCCCGTCGTCGAGATCCACGCGCTCACGAAGCGCTATGGGCGCACCACGGCGCTCGACGGCCTGGATCTGCGCGTGGATCGCGGCGAGGTTTT
>JALYLE010000211.1 GCA_030774375.1 Chloroflexota bacterium
GGCCGTAAAGGTGCCCGCGGAGACCGGTTTGCCGGCGGCGTCGAGCAGCCACATCTCGTAGATGCGGCCGGCGGGGGCGGGCGGAACGGCCGCTACCAGCAGCGGCTGGCCATCGCGATCGATGACATAGCCGCTCCCCGCTCCGGCCTTCTGCGCGGTGACCGCGAACGCGGGGCCACCGGCGGCGATTGCGCTGGCCACGCGGTTGAGAGCGGCCTGCCGATCGTCGAGTGAGCTGCGCAGCGAGAGGTTGGCGGCACCGAGCACGATCACCCCCACAACCGCTACGGCGGCCAGCCCGCGAGCAAAGGTCGCGGACCGCGGGTCGAAGAAACTCCTCCACCAGGGCGGCGCCGATGGAGTCGCCCCCGCCGCAGGCGTGCGCGGGACCGCGGCGGTTGCCGGGCGCGCGGGTGCCGCGGTAGCGACCTCCTGCGGCACGACCGCCAACGTCTCCATCAGTCGGCGACGAAGCGCGGGGGACGGCTCCACCGGCTCGATGGAAGCGGCAACCGCGGCGTTGGCTCCGACCAGCTCCCACAATTCGTCATGTGGCTGCAGGCAGGTGGCCAGGTGCGCGCTCACGGCGCGAGCCTCCTGCGGCTCCAATGCGCCGAGCGTGAGGGCACCGATGAGCTCGTCGACCGCCGCGCAGTCAAGCGTCAGCCCCGGCATCGGTTCGCGCTCGTTCACGGTGAGCCTCCACCGGCGGTCGGCTCGGGTGATGGCGGCATGCTGGCGGGTTCCGCGTCCGTTCCCAACAGGAGCTGGCGAAGCTTCGCCAACGCCAGCCGGAGGCGCCCAGCGGCAGTGCCGGGCGGCACCCCGGTGAGTGCCGCCACCTCTCGGTAAGTGTGGCCGCCGAAGTAGGCCAGCTCGACGGCCTCGCGCTGCTCGCCGGGCAGAGAGCCGAGAGCCGCACGAAGGGTCGCCAGGCTCAGGTTGGCGATCGCCGCCTCCCAGGTGGGATTGGCCGTGGAACGCAGCGCCCCCAGTTCGTCAAGAGCGTCGATGTCCTCCGCCACGCGCGCACCGCGGACGCGGTCGATCGCGCGATTCCTCACGATCGTCAGCAGCCAGGAGCGCAGCTGCCCCTGTTCCGCGTCGAAGCGCGTGATCTTCTGCCAGACGGCGACGAAGGCGTCGTGCACCACATCCTCCGCGGCGTCGCGATCTCGGACCACGCGCAGGGCGACGCCCAGCGCAACCGCCGCATAACGGTCGTACAGCTCGCCGAGCGCCTCTCGGTCACCGGACCGAATGCGCACGGCGAGAGCGGCGTCAACTTCGTGCGAGCGACCGGTGATCTGCACGGTCTCCCTTCACCCGCGGGCGCTGCCCACATCCTTAACGTGCGTCACACATCCGCACATCAACCGGCACCTATCGGCGCCGGCCGGCACAGGCGAGCAGCGGCGCACACGATAGCATTCGAGCCTCGCGCCCCGACACGCTCGGGCCCTTCCTTGACGGCATATTCGCGTCCGTAATGCAACGGCGCTCGAAGCGCCGCGCATTAGTCACGCGATATCCCTACGGGTATCGGGCGCACCCGGGAAGGCTCTGATTTGCCTCTCATCTGCCGTTGGATGACCGGGGCGAATATCCGCGGGCGCCCCCCAGCTCCATGGGCGGAACCTGAAGGCGACGGCGGGAACCCCGCGCGCTTATCGCGTGCCAAGTGGGATTGTGAAGGTGATCGTGGTGCCGGCCCCGGGGTTGCTCTCCGCGCTGATCGACCCACCCTGTGCCTGAACCAGCTGCTGGGCGATCGGCAGGCCGAGGCCGCTGCCCGGTGAGTCAGGCGAGCGGTAGAAGCGGTCGAAGATGCGCTCCAGGGCCTCGGCCGAAATGCCGCTCCCCGTGTCGGCAACGCGGACCGTGATGCTGTCGACAGCAGGCGTCCGCTCCGCGGAGAGCTCCACGTGCCCGCCGCTCGGCGTGTGGCGAAGTGCGTTCGACAGCAGATTTGCAAGGACCTCGCGGGTGCGCGCGGGATCTACCTCCACGTTGGGCAGATCGTCAGATGCCGTCACCGAGATCGTGACCCCTGCCGCATCTGCCTGCGGCAGGAAGCTGGCGGACACGTCCCGCAGGAGTAGGCCGATGTCGCTTGGCTCCGGATGGAGGGGCAGCTCCCCCGACTCCGCCAGCGACAGGGTTCGCAGGTCGTCGATCAGACGGCCAAGGACCCGCGTCTCATCCAGGATTGGCGCCAGGTGCCGCGCGTCGGCGGGATAGACCCCGTCCATGATCCCTTCGAGATTTCCCTGGATCACGGCCAACGGGGTGCGCAGCTCGTGCGAGACGTCGGCGAGGAGGCGTTGGCGCTGCTCGGCATCAGCCTCCAGACGGGCAGTCATGGCATTGAACGCGCGCGAGAGCCCGCGGATCTCACGCGGTCCCCAGTCCGGCACGCGCGCACCGTAGTCGCCCGCCTCCACGCGCCCTGCCGCCTCGATCAGATCGCCGATGGGCACCGCCGCCCGTCGCACGCCGGTCCACAGGAGCCGGCCGGCCACGAGGAGCACGAATGCCAACAGGACGATCCCTGGACCGGGGGCCGAGAAGTCGAGGGCCCTGGCAAGGACCAGCGACAGGATGGTCGTGACACCAATGACCAGGACCAGGAACGCTATGACGGTGAACATGACGCGCCGCACGAAGCGGCCCCGATTCACGACCCACGGCGGCGCCGCATCCCCTTCGGGTGGCCAGGCCTCTCCCTCCGGCCACCAAGGCGGCCGCCGCATCGGCCCAGACCTGCCAGGAGGGCCGGACCAACGCTGGCGGAACCAGGCGCGACGTCGCCAGTTGGGATCGCGCCAGGGCGTGCGCGCGTCAGGCATCCGCAAGCCGATAGCCCACGCCGTACACCGTCAGCAGGTAACGGGGACGGCGAGGATCAGGCTCGAGCTTGCGGCGGATGTTCTTGACGTGGGCGTCGATAGCTCGCTCGTACGATTCGAAGGCAACCCCGTGGATCGCGTCCAGGAGCTGGCCGCGTGTGAAGATTCGGCCTGGCTGCCGCCCAAGCGCGGCGAGGAGCTGGAACTCGGTGGTCGTGAGGTCGATGGCCTTGCCCGAAACCTCCGCGCGCATCTTAGGAATGTCGAGCTCCAGGTCCCCCGCCCGCAGCACCTCGCCCACCTCGCCGGCCTGGCGGCGGAGGACGGCGCGGACCCGTGCCACGAGCTCGCGCGGACTGAACGGCTTGGTGACGTAGTCATCCGCGCCCAGCTCGAGGCCCGCCACCCGGTCCGCCTCGTCGTCGCGGGCGGTGAGCATGATGATCGGCACCTGTGAATCACGCCGGAGCTGGCGCGTCATGTCGAGCCCATCCAGGTCCGGCAGCCCGAGGTCGAGCACGATCACGTCGGGCCGATCCGTTCGAGCCCGCATCACTGCATCGCGCCCGTCCCGCGCAGTGACGACCGCGAAGCCGGAGCGCTCCAGGTAATCGCGCACCAGCTGGGTGATCTTGGGCTCGTCATCGACGATCAGGATGCGCTGCACAATCGGCAGCATCGTACGTCCCTCGGATCCACGACGGAACGGGCGGCGCCTCAGCGCCGCCCGCC
>JALYLE010000212.1 GCA_030774375.1 Chloroflexota bacterium
GCCGATGCGGGTGGGCTCGAGGCCCTCACCATGCGCACGCTCGCCGAGGAGCTCGGGGTTGCGCCGATGGCGCTGTACCGCCACATCGCCAACAAAGACGACCTCGTCGATGCGATGGTCGATGTCGTCTTCAGCGAGATCGAGCTGCCTGCGAGCAGCGCAGGTTGGAAGACCGCCATGCGTCAGCGCGCGATCTCGGCGCGCGAAGTTCTGTCACGCCACCGTTGGGCCATCGGCCTGATGGAGTCGCGGACCAACCCAGGTCCAGCCAACCTACGACACCACGACGCTGTGATCGGCACGCTTCGGGCCGCAGGCTTCACCACAGAGATGGCTGCGCACGCGTATTCGCTCGTAGACAGCTACATCTATGGCTTCGCCCTGACGCAGATGAACCTGCCGTTCGACGATTCGGCGGACGTTGCAGAGGTGGCGCAGAACATGCTCCAGCCGTTCCCCCTCAACGACTACCCCAACCTCGTCGAGTTCATCACCGAGCACGCGATGAAACCGGGCTACGACTACCGAGACGAGTTCGAGTACGGCCTCGACGTGATCCTCGACGGCCTCGAGAGGGCGCGCAATCGAGCCTGACGGTCCGGTGCCGTCGCGGCCATCGGTCAGATCCGCGCGGAAGGCTGACCAGGCCTCTACGCTCTGAGTATGGTGCGATAGGCGACAGCCGTTGGCAGGTATGTGCCGGTATCGTCTGTGGCGTCACCCGCGAATGGACCGATGGATCGGCAGCAGGAGGTGACGTGAAGGAAGAGCCGCTCACCGCCGAGGAGTCGCTCGCGCTGCTCCGCGAGAATGCGTCACGCCTCGCATCGGTCACCGACGGCCTGCCGATTGAGCGGCTGCACACCGCGTCTCAGCTTGACGAATGGTCCCCGAATGATGTCCTGGCCCACATTCGCACGTGCTGCGACGTCTGGGGCGGGAACATCGCGAGGATCCTCGCCGAGGAGCATCCGACCTTTGCTGGCACGAATCCACGGACCTGGATGAAGCGGACCGACTATCCGGAGTGGCCCTTCGATGAGGCGTTCCGCGCCTTCTCGGCACAGCGCGAGGAGCTGCTGAGCACCCTGGACGCGCTGACGCCCGACGATTGGGAGCGCACCGCGACCGTCACTTCGTACGGCCAGGCCAACGAGCGGACGCTGCGCTCCTACGCGTCGAAGCTGGCCAGGCACGAGCGAACGCACGTCCGCCAGATCGAGCACGCCGTGCCGGAGAGCGCGACCCGCATCTCCTCGTCGCAAACACCCGAAGGAGCAACCCGATGACGGACCCCACGGAGCCGATCACGCCGCGCGACTTCCACGACAAGCGGCGACTGATTGCGCATCCCTGAAGGTCTGGCCTAGGACGACTCCACCGCTGCGAGGCCGAGCCACGAGGCGAGGTCGTCGACTTCCGCCCGCACGGCTGTCGTCATCGCGCGGGTGAACGGGACATCCTCGTGAATGGTATTGATTCGCAACACAAGTCCCTTGCGGTCGACGGCGGCGTCGACCTTCCCGATGAGTCGATCCTCGTGGAGGATCGGCAGGGCGTAGTAACCCCAACGGCGCTGCGCCGGAGGCTTGTACATCTCAAGGGTGTACTCGAAATCGAACAGCTCCATCGCGCGGGTGCGGTCATGGATGAGCCGATCGAATGGCGACAGCAATGAGGTCCGGCCGATGAAATCGTCGCCCAGCGCGGCTGGGTCGACGCGCCATTCACCCTTCACCCCCTCGACAACGGCCGGCTCACCTGCCTCGCCCACGTCGATCGGCTCGACCGGCATCGCCGTCGTTTTGCGCCGCGCGATGCCGAGAGCGGCGAGCCGCCGCTCGTTCCTCCTGCGCGCGGCATCCTCGGCCGACGGCACGTCGACGTCGGCCGGGTACACCCGCACGGCGAGATCCCAGATCCGCTCCCGCCCGACGCGCCCGGAGATCGCAACCTCGCCACGCACCATCAGGAACTCAAGCATCTGCGTGACGTTGCGGTTGTTCGTCCAGCCGGTCGACGGCCACGGCACCACAGCCGTGTCCGGGATCTCGCGCGAGCTCAAGGGACCGTTGCTCGCTAGGCGGTCGAGGATGTCGCGACGGAAGCGGTCGTTGTCGCGTAGCCAGTTGCGCTGCTTGTCGTAGGGCAGCCACTCGGAGGCGGCGGCGAGGTACATGCCCAGATCGCGCATCGGCCGTACAACCGCGTTGAACTCGAACAGCGTCCGGTCCTGCTCCAGCGCCCGCTTCAGATCCGCAGGCTGATACGACGAGCCGAGGCGGCTCCAGGCGACCAGGTCCGCGCTCGGCGCGATCGCGGAGGTTGGAT